>DATFKV010000523.1:0-9037 GCA_035268465.1 Cryomorphaceae bacterium
GCCATAGCGGCAATGGCTTGCGCGCCACCCATGCGGTAAATGACTTTGATACCGAGCTTACGTGCGATGTATCGAATGGCGGGGTGAACGGAACCGTCGCGATTGGGCGGTGTGCAAACCACTATTTCTCGACATCCCGCAATTTTGGCGGGTACGCCTAGCATCATCAAAGAGGAGAGGAGCGGAGCGGTTCCGCCGGGGACATAAAGTCCGACCTTTTCAATGGGTAAACTTTTGCGCCAGCAAGTAACTCCGGGAGAGGTTGCGATCTTTTGTGGCTCTTCCTTCTGGGCGCGGTGGAAGGTCTCGATGTTGCCCATTGCCAGATCGATGGCCGATTTTAGATCCTCGCTCAACTCAAGTTCTTCTGCTCCTAAATCCATCTTGATTTCATCGAGATCGGCATCGTCGAAGCGGCGGGTGAAATCCAAAAGCGCTGCATCGCCGTTTTTTTTGACCTCCGCCAGAATCTCATCAACTGAGTCTTCGATCCGCTCATTTTCGAAATCGGGCCGCTTTGCCAGTTCATTCCATTGCTCCCTTGCGGGAAATATTACCGTTTTCATAATACCATCTTTTCGATTGGACAAACCAGAATTCCTTCGGCCCCGGCTGATCTCAACTTATCGATCACTTCCCAAAACTCGTCTTCCTTGACCACCGAGTGCAGGCTGCTCCAACCTTCTTTTGCCAGCGGAAGTACCGTCGGACTTTTCATTCCCGGAAGGAGGGAAGTAATTTGAGCCAGCGAATCGTTGGGCGCATTGAGCAGGATGTACTTGAACTTATCGGCTTTGTTAACGGCCCGAATGCGGAAGAGGAGTTTCTCGACCAACTCGGCTTTCTCAGCGCTGAGGTTTTTGTTTTGAATCAACACCGCTTCGCTTCGATCTACCGTCTCCACTTCTTTAAGGCCATTTGCCAAAAGTGTACTCCCCGTGCTCACGATATCGCATACTGCATCGGCTAGTCCAATGCTCGGTGCGATTTCCACGCTTCCGCTGATTTCCTCGATTTCGGCGGTCAGGCCTTTTTCGTCGAGAAAAGTCTGCACGATATTCGGATAGCTCGTGGCGATCTTTTTGCCGTTGAACCAATCAATACCCGGATAGTCGAGTTCTCGCTGCACGGCCATGGAAAGTCGGCATTTGGCAAAGCCTAGCGCCTCGGCCACTTTGATGTCTTTCTTCTTTTCCTTCACCACGTTTTCTCCCACGATACCGAGGTCGGCCACTCCGTCGGCCACGTATTGCGGAATGTCGTCATCCCTCAAGTAGAGCACTTCCAAGGGGAAGTTGGTGGCTTCGCTCCTCAGTTTTCCTCCGTTGGAAACCTTGATTCCGCAACTCTTTAAAAGGGCTACACTTTTTTCGCTCAATCTGCCGCCTTTTTGTACGGCTACTTTTAATTTCATTCTTCTCGTTTTACGGTAATAAAAAAGCCCTTCCGAAGTCGGAAGGGCTCTTGTCAAATTATAGACACAACACCACTACCTCTTTTCGAAATCGAAGAGTAAGGTAAAATGATGATGTAAATGTGTTTTCATAATGCGGCTGCAAAGTAATTGCATTTGGTCCTAATCAACAAATAAAGTAGGTGAAGGTTTTGAGGATAACCTCATTTTGTTCAATTGAAAGTCGGCCGGTGAATTAAGTCATCTTATTCATTGATGATTTTGTCTAACTTCGAAAGTACCTCAACCAGCTATTATGCAAAAGTCAAAAAACCTGACAGGCACCCTATCTTCGATCATGGGAGTTACCGTCATTGTAGTGTCTCTCATCGCCTCCTACTTCATTTACTACAATGTTCTGGGACATCCCGACAATTTTGTGGGAGGCGATCCGTCAAATGAACCCGCAGAAGGGAATTATCTCGGTGTGATATACAAGGGGAGCAGCATCGTCATTGTGCAAATCTCCTTTATTATCATTTTGCTGACCTATACGGTAGAAAGGGGAATAAATTTGGCCCGAGCCCGAGGAAAAGGCAGAAACAAAGAGTTTGCTCGTAACATCAAGATTTTGTTGGGTCGTGGCGACATTGAAGCAATCCACAAGGCCTGCGACCAACACCAAGGATCCGTGGGAAATGTGGTGCGAAAGGGAATTGATTCCTATTTGCAAATTGTGAATGTGAAAAATCTCAGGCCCGAAGAGAAAGCCTTTCGGTTAAAAAGGGAGCTCGAAGAAGCGACGCATTTGGAGCTGCCACATTTGGAGCGAAACATGGCCATTATTTCGACCATCGCGTCGGTGGCAACGCTAATCGGATTGTTGGGGACGGTAACGGGAATGATTCGCGCCTTCAGCGCATTGGCCCGAGCGGGTTCTTCAGATGCCGTTGGACTGGCAGGCGGGATATCCCAAGCCTTGGTCACCACTGCTTTGGGGATCAGCACGGCCGCAGTCGCCATCGTGGTCTTCAATTTCTACAATAGTTTGATCGATCGCATTACGTACGCTGCCGATGAAACGAATTACGCCTTAATGAGTCGATTCAAGGAAGAAGTGGATAGCTGATGGCGATGCTCAGAAACATAAAGACGAAGCCGAAACTCGACATGAACCCGATGGTAGACATGGCTTTCTTGTTGGTTACTTTCTTTATGATGACCACCACGTTTCGCCCCGAATTGCCCGAAGAGGTCCTCATTCCACCTTCTTCGGCAGAGGTAAAGCTGCCCGAGAGGAATCTTGCTACGATAACCATCACCAAGAACGGAATGGTCTTTTTTGGCATTGATAATAAGTTCGATCGAAGAGAACTGCTGAGTATGGTGGGGCGCGAGATGGGAGTGTCATTTGACGAAAGTCAGTTGGATACGTACTCATTGACGGCTACGTCAGGGGTTCCGATGAAGAAGATGGGAGAGTTTTTGAACGCCAAATTCGCTAAAGTTGCATTTGAGCAGGAAGGGATTCCATTAAGGGATGATTCCGAGTTGTTCTATTGGATCAGGAATGCTCGTGCCGTCAATCCGAGTTTGCGTTTTGCCATTAATGCCGATGGCAAAACGAAGTATCCCGTGATTCACGATGTCTTTGAAACACTCCGAGAACTGGGTGTGACACGTTTTAATTTGGTAACTGAAAAAACGGAAGAGGATGTTGCCAAATCTTGAAGAGCTGGAAGTCGACAGAATCCATGGACGCGATGATGACGCCCGCAAAAAGGTGAAGCGCGAGGTCAATGTCGACATGAATCCCATGGTGGATTTGGCTTTCCTCCTTTTGACTTTCTTCATGCTCGCAACTACTTTCAGCAAGCCGCAGGCCATGGAAATATTGGTGCCTGCTAAGGCAAAGGACAATGCAGAGGTTAAGGAAACTCCCGTAAAGGAATCCAAGACCATGAGTCTTGTTTTGAAAGAAAACGAGATAGTTTGGTACCGCGGGATCACCGAACCCGAAACTTTTGAAATCGACTATCGAGAATCTGCCCTTTTGGAGATATTAGCGGAAGCCAACGCCAATACGGATGGATTGGTAGTCTTGATAAAGCCACTTTCTTCAAACGAATACGAAGATTTGGTGCTGGTACTGGATGTTTTGAGTTACTCGGGAGTGGAGCGTTACTCGTTGATTGAGCCTTCGGAATTTGATTTAGAAATGGAGGAGTAATGGACGCTGCGAAAACATATGGAGCTGAGGAGCTGGAGCGAAAGTATCCGCGGTCAATGCTACTTTCTCTCATAGCATCCCTTTTGCTGGTTACGGCCGCGGTGATTTATCCGCTGGTTGCGGATATTCTGGATGACAGGAGTGAGGAAACGATTCCCGTCAAGGCTAAAACGGTCATTAATTACTCTGAACTCAAAGCGCCTCCGCCGATAGATCTTGAAAAAGTGCAACCTCCCGTTTTGGAAGCAAAACCGAAGGCGAAAGTGATCAAGTACCTTCCTCCGAAACCAAAGAAAGACGAAGAGGTAATCGATGAGGAGTTGATTCCAACCATGGAGGAGCTGAGTCAGGATTTTATCGGAACGGAGAATGTGGATGGGCAGGATAGCGTCGTAATGGTTGATAATGAGGATGTGGTCATAGCTTCTGAAAAACCTGAGGAGACAGTTGAGGTATTTGAATTCGTAGAAGTGATGCCTGAATTTATCGGCGGACCTGAGGCCTTGAGCAAATACCTAAGCGACAATCTGCAATATCCCCCGATGGCGAAGGAAAATCAAATCCAAGGGTTGGTGTTTGTGTCTTTCGTCGTGACGACCTCCGGTTCAATTGAAGACGTTCAATTGGCCAGAGGAGTTCACCCTTCATTGGACAGAGAGGCCATGCGGGTCATTTCCGAAATGCCGCCGTGGAAGCCGGGACTTCAAAACAGACAAAAAGTAAGTGTAAGATTTACGATGCCCATTAAGTTTATCTTGAAGTAGGCGTTTCAAAATAAAAGCAAGAGCCCTTAGCAGTCATTGATTATCTATTGATCATGATTTTTCCATGGTATACAGACTGACTTGCTTGTACTTGAATGATGTAAACTCCTTCGGCGAGATCGGAAACGTCGATTTTTTGTTGTCCCGAAGTCAGTGTTTTTTGGCGAACGATTTTTCCCGTGATATCGATCAACGCGAGTTGACCCGAGGCCTCATTCAATTCGAAGAAAATCGTTTCATTGCTCGGATTCGGATAGACCTGAAGCGGTTTGCGTTCTTGGCCTTGGTCGGCTGAAAGGACGATAGCAGGGAGCGGATCGCACTGCATGCCTTCTACTTCATCAGCGAAGCGTTGCAATGTTTCGATGACCGTTTCTTCATCGTCGAAAGATTCACGAGCGAAGATGTAGGCGAGATCGATATACTGCACATCGCCGGGAGCGAAGGTGAAAGGGCCTGAGGATCCGACCATGCGGCGATCGCCTGATGGTATTTCTGCATTATATTCTGTCCAGCCGCCTTCATCAGCGTACATTGGATCTTCACCATTTGTCCCTGCAAATAGAGGATCAGAGGTTCCCGGAAAGACATAATTGGCCAGAGTTATGGCGACATCACCCGGTTCATAACCTATCCCTCCAAAAGACATGTGAGTTTCATCCCTCCAGATGCTGCGCATGTAATTGTAATACTCAATATCTAATTGAGGGTCTTGTGTAGCCATAGGAGGTAACCCATTATTATAGTACATACTACTATAAAGCCCTAATTTTTCATTATCGACAATTCCATCATTGAATCCACTCGTTTCATTGGCATAAAAATCTTGGTATTCAGCACCGTCATCGATTCCGTTTACATCAGTCAGTGGACCAGACAATACTTTCACACCCATAGCAGGTACATCAAAGCCATATCCGGGTCCGGCATCACTGCCTGCGTCAAAGATTCCACCATTGTAACCGTAAAACATACTTCTACTCACTTCGGTTGCGACATAATCATCTGAATAATTACCAATATCAAAATCAGTCCATAATCCAGCGTAGGTTTCAGTGAGTTGGAAAGAACCCCGATTGATTAGTTTATGTTGAACGAAGAGTGTATTGAATTCCGAACCTTGTTCAGAATCATATCCATAGACTGTAGTATGTACCTCTAATCCAATTTCATTTCCATCAGAAGATGCCCCATTGGCTCCGATGTCATTCCAAATGGCGTAGGATGAGAAATCTCCGCAAATGGCCGGGTAATCTCCATTCTCAGGATCATAAATCCCGTTATTATTGAAATCAGTGTAAGGTGCTAAGTTTTCGGCAAAGCCTTCATCCCCTTCGGCAGGCCATGAAGTAAAATCTTCGGGTATGTCATAATCCGGAAATTCTACTGACTCATCACATGAAGGGTCATTTATGCATTCTGCAAAAGCAATGTGAATTTCAATTTGATCATACGTCACAAACCAAATCATATTGTAATCCGCGACTTCGTCAGAAGTTGCAAATGATTCGTCAAGTTTTAAAGGCCCCCAATTTTCGTAGCAGTTTTCGTTGTCATTTTGACAAAATCGCCTAAAGGATATTTTAAGTTCATTACTTTCATCTACCCCTCCAATCCATAAGGTAGATGCGAAGATGGTATGATTGAGACTATCAATAGGAACTTCCAAGCCCTGCATTCCTTCAGACTCATTGTAAAAAAGGCTACCATTGGTAGTCTGCGTCCATCTAAAATTATTCCCTTCAAAAACAAACGTTTCGGCTTGGGCAAAGGTGAAAGCGGGTAAACTGAGGGAAATCAGAAATAAGCAATTGTAGAGATTCTTTTTCATAGGTTCGTTTTTTGATTCAATAGCAAGTTAATACATAGCCAAGGCTCTGGAAAAGCGAATAATCTGAATAGTTAACAAGTCAGGAGATACCACATTGCCCCTTTTTCCTTAATAGAAAAACTTTGGCAACATTTATTTTTCCACCACGAATTTTCCGTGGTAGATGGAATTGGCAGTTGCTATGCGAATCAGGTAAACCCCGGAACCCAGCTTTTCAATGTCGATGCGTTGATTTCCTCCTTGCAATTGGGCTTGTCTGATTTCTTTACCGGTGATATCTAAGATGGTCATGCTAGCATGCGCGAGCGGGAGATCGAAAGCGATCTCGTGTTGAGCGGGGTTCGGATAAACATTCAGCGCCTTAGGCTCTACCTGCGACTCATTAGCCAGTACAATCTGTGGCAAAGGATCGCATTGCATGCCTTCTACTTCATCAGCGTATCGTTGGAGGGTTTCGAAAACAGTCTCTTCCGGATCATGCGATTCGCGAGCAAAAATGTAAGCGAGGTCGATGTACTGAACATCACCGGGAGCGAAGGTGAAGGGGCCTGATGAGCCGATCATTCGGCGGTCGCCGGGAGCATTGCCTTCGTTTTCTTCTGTCCAACCTCCTTCGAAGGGATAATTCGGAATAGGTTCTTGACCTTCAGTTCCTGCGTAGAGTGGATCTGACTCCCCCGGAAAAACATATTTGGCTATGGTTGAAGCTTCATTGGTAGGTGAATAACCGGTTCCGCCGAACTCCAGGGCCGTACCATCACGCCAAATACTTCTCATAAATTGATAATGCTCTACAGGAGCTTGAGGGTCATAAGTGGCGACCGGGCCTGGTACCGTCACATTATTCACATACATGGAAGAGCTCAAACCCAATCGTTCATTGTCAATTATTCCATCATTGTACCCAATGGTTTCGTTACCATAAAGACTTTCATATTCAGGCTGGTCGTCCGTACCGTTTGCATCTTTAAAAGGACCTGCTAAGACTTTTACGCCCATCATGGGTAAATCGGAACCATAACCCGGCCCTGCAAAATGTGACTCATCAAAGACGTCAGCGTTGAGCGCGTAAACCATGCTTCTACTCACTTCGGTGCCAACAAAGTCGTCTGTAGGATTTCCTAAATCAAAATCGGTCCAAATACCCATAAGGCTATTATTCAATGTTTCAGTCCCTCTGTTAATGGCTTTGTGCTGAACAAAAAGGGTATTGAACAGAGATTCTTCACCACCGCTATAGCCATAAATCATAGTATGAATCTCGACGTCTAATTCGTGACCCCACTGTTCTGTATTCTCCGTTCCACGGCCGTTGTGGATCATATAGCTGGCAAAGTCTCCGCAAATTGCAGGATGGTCTCCATCTTCGGGATTGTAATTGCCATCGCCATTGTAGTCGAAAAAAGGAGCTAAATATTCGCTAAATCCACTTCCGGGATCACTTTGAGCAGGCCAGGATAAAAAGTCAGAGGGGATACTGTAATTCGGAAATTCTTCTTGGGTATCGCAAAGCGGATCGTTGAGGCAATCGTAGTAATTTAAGTGTTGAATAATTGAAAAGCCTGATATGAACCATACATCGTTGTAAGATTCAACTTCTTCTGAACTTGCTAAACTTCCATTGGTTTTTATTGGACCCCAATTTTCAAAACATGTTTCAAGGGAATCTTGGCAGTAGCGAGAAAACCTGATTTTTAGTTCATCATTTTCGTTTATACCTCCAATCCAAAATGAAGCGGTAAATAGTGAACTGTTACTACTAAAAGCAGGTACTTCCAGACCTGGTAATCCATTTCCTTGGTCATAAAAGTACAAACCATTCGTCCGCTGAAACCATTCGAAATTATTTCCATTCTGGACGGAGACAATCGCTTGAGCAATGGCTGTATGAGAAAAAAGAAAAAAAAGAGGAAGTAAAATGAGAAGAGAATTTTGTTTCATGGTGAAGAGGTTTGCAACTAATATAACCACTAAATCGAAATTCTCAAATGACCGTAAAGGCTATTATCCCATTGGCTAGGTATTGTCGGGTTTCTTCTTGTTATGGCTACTGTACGGATTGTTCTTCCGATCGAAATAGATGTAAGCCACCAAAATGAGGAGGCTGACCACAGAAGTCCAGATCAACCCTGTTTTCAGTCGATCGTTGTTTTCGCCAAACCAGGCTAGCAAAATGGCCAGTGGAGTAATGCCCAATAAAGTGGCCCCAATGAATTTACGGTAGCTCAACCTGAGCATTCCCGCCACAAAACTGATGGCATCATTACTCAAAGCGGGGGCCAAGCGAGTAATGATCACCGCCCAGAAACCGTAGCGTTCCACATAGTATTCGAGCTTCTTTTGTTGCTTTTCACCGACCAGCTTGATCACAGCCACCTCACCAAGCCACCTCCCGATAAAATAGCCCACAGTGGAAGCAACAAAGATGGCGCCGATAGAGAGTAAGGTTCCGTAGATCGGTCCGTAGGCCAGAATGGCAACGATCATAAGCAATGGCGACGGCACGACAATCAAGAACATTTGGGCCACCATGGCCAGTACGATAAATACGGGGCCCATGACACCGAGCTCGTCCACCCAAGCGGAAATTTTTTGGTTGTTTTCGCTGGTAAGCACTTCATAGGCCTCATTTATAAATGACTGAACTTGAGGAATGAAAAAATAGCTGCCAAACAAAGCTGTGATGACCAGCCCACTAATAATTAGGGGTTTCTTGCTTTGGGATTGAAAATTGTCCTCAGCCATGTTTTATTGATTTCAATATCCGTGCCGTAGGTCGGGCATAAAAAAACCGACTCGGGTCTTCCCGAGTCGGTTTT
>DATFKV010000524.1:0-4310 GCA_035268465.1 Cryomorphaceae bacterium
AAGCCTCGGGGATGGTCATAAAGTACCGGGTAACTTCGGGGTGAGTCACCGTTAGAGGCCCTCCGGCATCTATTTGCTTTTTGAAAAGGGGAATGACGGAGCCATTGGATCCCAAAACGTTTCCGAAGCGGGTGGTCACAAAATTGGTCTTGCCACGGCCATTGCTACTCTGGGCATACATTTCTGCAATTCGTTTTGAGCCGCCCATCACATTGGTGGGATTCACCGCTTTGTCGGTACTGATCAATACGAAAGTCTCGGTTTCAAATTCGATGGCTTTATCAACCAAGAGTCTTGAACCGAATACGTTGGTCAAAACGGCTTCACTGGGATTGAGCTCCATCAAAGGAACATGCTTGTAAGCAGCCGCGTGAAATACGATGTGCGGTTGGAAGGTCTTGAAAACATTGTGGACGCGCTCTGCTCTGCAGATGTCACCAATCACCACTTCCAACTTTAAGTTGGGGAAATTTGCTCTCAGCTCATTTTCCAAATCGTAAATCGGTGATTCAGCTTGGTCAAAAGCGATCACCTTCTTGGGGTGGTAGCCGGCTATTTGTCTGACCAATCCGCTCCCAATGGAACCCGCAGCCCCCGTCACCAAAACGGTTTTGCCTTTAATCGCAGCCTCTACTTTTCCGTCTTCCAACTTGATCACATCCCGCCCCAGAAGGTCGTCAATCTTCACGTCTTTGATTTGGTTAAAGCTCAGCTCCCCATTGATCCATTGATTGACCGGCGGAACGTTGAGCACTTGAATCTGGCTTCTGAGGGCTGTCTCAATCACCTTTCGTCGGTTAGCGATTCGGGGATTTTGAATCGAGATAATTAGATTTTCAATTCGATTGGATCGGAGCAGCTCATCGAGCTTATCGGTATGAAAAATGGGAACGCCATCCATTCGCTTTCCTTGCTTTTTGGCGTCGTCATCAACAAAAGCCACCACGCGGTAACGGGTTTCACCGTCGCGGTCCAGAGTTCTTTTGGTAATGATGCCTGCTTCACCGGCACCATATATAATGACCTGCTTGCGCTCACTACGCGGGTTTTTGATTTCCACGTAAGCCATTTTTACCGAAAGGCGAAAAACGATCAATAAAATACACGAGAGTATGGCATCGATAATAATGATCGAAAAGGGAAGAAAATAGGCTGCATCCCAAAAGAAGTATTTGATTGGATTGAAGAGAGCCATCAGCAGGCTTCCGCCAATGATAACCTTGAGAATGCGAATGGAGTCTTCGGTTCCCGTATATCGGATAATGCCGGCATAGGTTCTCCCGGCCATGAAAGAAAGGATGCGGACAATCATGTAAATCGGGAAGGCGAAAATTAGCGGGCCGACCTCAACGTCGGGAATTTTGAATTCAAACCTCAGCATGTATGCCAGAAATAGCGCTGCCATCACGAGCAAGGTGTCGATCAAAAAGATGATCCATCTGGGTACGTTTCTGCTGGGGAACTGCATTAAGTTTGGGCTAATCAAACAGCCAAATATAAGAGAATTCAACGCGAAGGGTGCCGAGATGAAATGTTACCTTTGCCCGCGTAAAATTACCACATGAAAAAAACCGCATTATACGACAAGCACATTGCTCTGGGAGCTAAAATGGTTCCTTTCGCAGGCTACGAAATGCCCGTTCAATACACGGGAGTAAACGATGAGCACCGCAATGTGCGGGAAGCAGCGGGACTCTTTGATGTTTCCCATATGGGTGAGTTCTTCGTGAGCGGAGATAAGGCCCTCGAATTCTTGCAATGGGTTACCAGCAATGACGTCTCAAAGCTATTTCCCGGTAAGGTCCAATACACCTGTCTGCCAAACGGTAAAGGTGGAATTGTAGATGACTTGCTCGTTTACTGCATCTCAGAAACGGAATACCTCCTCGTAGTGAATGCGTCCAATATCGAGAAGGATTGGAATTGGCTTCAGAGCCAAAACAAAGTCGGCGCAGAGCTTGAAAATGCGAGTGATCATTATTCTCTGCTCGCCGTTCAAGGCCCGAAGGCTACGGAAGCTCTGCAAGAACTCACCGAGGTAGATTTGTCAGAAATGGGATATTACACCTTCACGGCTGATAAGCTGGGAGGAGTAGATGATGTGATCATTTCTGCGACAGGCTACACCGGTGCCGGTGGTTTTGAGCTTTACGTTCCCAATGAGCATGCCGAAGAACTTTGGGATGCCGTGCTTAAAGCGGGAGAGGCAGTCGGGATGAAACCTGCCGGATTAGCCGCTCGGGATACCCTTCGCCTGGAGATGGGCTTTTGCCTTTACGGCAATGACATTGACGATACCACTTCGCCGATAGAAGCAGGCCTGGGTTGGATTACCAAATTCACCAAGGATTTTGTGGATAGCGACTTTTTGAAAAAGCAAAAAGAAGAAGGCACGTCGAGACGACTGGTCGGCTTCGAAATGATCGACCGGGGTATTCCACGGAAGAACTACGACATCGTAAATGCCGAAGGTGAGAAGATAGGCGTGGTGACTTCGGGAACCATGAGCCCGTCTCTTGGCACCGCCATAGGCATGGGGTATGTGACCAATGAGTTTAAATCTCCCGATTCGGAGATTTTCATTCAAGTAAGAAATAAGAACCTGAAGGCCCGAGTGGCCAAACTCCCTTTTTACAAGAATGCCTGATAAGAGCCGAGTAGAAGTATGCTTCTCTCCTGAGGAGTTCGATTTGTACAAACAAGAATACACCACGGTGGTGGCCATCGACGTGTTGCGAGCTACCAGTGCCATCTGCACCGCTTTCGAAAATGGTGCCGCCAAAATGATACCGGTGAGTTCAGTGAAAGAGGCTCAGGCCTTTAAAGACGAAGGATACCTGGTGGGAGCCGAGCGCAACGGGAAAATCGTGGATGGATTTGACTTTGGAAACTCACCTTACAGCTACATGGGCGATTTAGTAAAGGGAAAGACATTGGTTTTGACCACTACCAATGGTACCAAAGCCATCAATCGAGCGGCGAAGACCCATGAAGTATTGGTTGGTTCATTGCTGAACCTTCAATCCGTCATTGACTACTTGAGTCAGTCTCCGACCGACGTATTACTGCTTGCCTCGGGTTGGCAAGGGAAGTTTAATCTGGAAGACAGCATATGTGCGGGGGCCATTGCCGAGGCCCTTTTGGAGACAGGCAATTACATGAGCGATGAGGATTCAACCATTGCTTCTTTGTTTCTCTACCGTCAAGCCACGGATAATTACTTCAGTTTTTTGAAAGCTTCTTCACACAGAAGGCGTTTGCGGAATCTGAATCTGAACGAAGACATTAAATACTGCTTGACGCCAAACCAAACCCGGGTGATCCCTGTTTACCGAGACGGAGCATTGGTAAAAATGGAAGGATGGGTATAGCCGAAAACATAGAAGCAATCAAGAAGGAACTTGGAGAAGGAGTGACACTGGTCGCCGTCTCAAAGTACAGCCCTGATGAATCCGTGCAGGAGGCTTACGATGCGGGCCATCGAGATTTTGGCGAGAACAAAGCCCAAGATGTGACCGCCCGTCAAGAGCGTTTTCCCGCGGATGTGCGTTGGCACTTTATCGGGCATCTGCAGCGCAATAAGACCAAGTACATCGCTCCATATATTCATTTGATTCATTCGGTGGATAGTCTGAAGTTGCTCAAGGAAATCAACAAGCAGGCAAAGAAAGTGGAGCGGGTAATCCCGGTCTTGCTTCAAATGCACATTGCCAAGGAAGAGTCGAAATTCGGTTTGGATGAAAACGAGTTGATGGAGTTGATTCATTCCGATGAACTGGCTGCGATGGGAAATGTCCGAATAGAGGGTCTTATGGGAATGGCTACCAATACTGAGGACGATGCCGTGGTCAGAAGCGAATTTGAGGAATTGAAATCGATATTTAATCGTTTGGCGGAAGCCGAAACTCCTGTAAATGTAGAAATGAAAACCTTGAGCATGGGAATGAGCAACGATTATCAAATAGCGGTGGAATGCGGATCAACAATGGCTCGCATTGGATCTTCAGTATTCAACTAAACAGACACCAAAACTTTATGTCAACAACAAAAAATAAGAAAGTAGAGGCTTTGATGAGCCTATTGCATTCAACGAAATCAACGGAGGTGATCGCTGCATTGAAAAAGATCCCCGATCAAGGTAATGCCAGCTTGGTAAAGCCTTTGCTCAGAACCTACCTGGCATGGCCCGATGATGCGGATATTCAAGCGAGGATTGAGAAAATATTGGGCGAACTCAAAACCCAAGAGGCCGTTCCGGAGCTGATCAATGCGTTGGAAACCGATGAATTCGATTCACTGCGGGCCATGAT
>DATFKV010000525.1:0-6613 GCA_035268465.1 Cryomorphaceae bacterium
CCTTATTTTCTTCGCCTCGGGCACGTCTTTTTCTCAGGAAAACTGGGACCTGCAGCGTTGCATAGATTATGCCCATCAAAATAATGTTTCCGTTCAGCAGAGCGCACTTAACGTGGAGCGATCGGAGATAGGTCTCAAACAAGACAAGCTGGGGTTGCTGCCAAATTTGAACGGAGGTGTGACTTACGGTTTCAACTTCGGGCAGAGAATTGACCCCTTCACCAACCAGTTCGCCACTGAGCGAGTGGCTACGGGAAATATTTTTCTTGGTTCAAGCCTCGATGTGTTCAACGGCTTTACCAAAATGAATAATATAAAGAACAGCGAGCAGACGCTGCTGGCCAGTGAATACGATTTGGAGTCGATTAAGAATGATATCTCCTTGCAAGTTTGTCTGGCCTATTTGCGAATTCTACAAAACAAGGAAAGTCTTAATGTAAGCCAAAACCAGATTGATATCACCCAAGAGCAAGTGAGCAGGATGGAGAAACTGGTGAACGCAGGCCAGATGCCGCGTGGCACCCTTTTCGATTTGGAATCGCAACTGGCGCAAGAACAATTAAACCTTGTAACGGCTCAGAATTCAGTAACGCTCGCTCTACTTTCCCTTACGCAACTCTTGCAGCTTCCTCCTGAGGATGCAAGAGAATTTGACATCGAGAAGCCCGACCTTACCGATGAAGGTGTTGAATTGCTTACCAATGACGCACAGGATATCTACATCAAAGCAAAGTCGTTGATGCCAATGGTGCAAGCTGCCGAAGCCAGACAGAGTGCCGCTGAGTACGCTTTGAGTTCTTCACAAGGACAGCTTTATCCCTCACTTCAGTTGAGCGGTTCTTTGGGCTCGGGATATTCGGGAATCAACCAAATTGTAACGGATCAAGGTGAGTCCGTAGCCTTTCCTGTCGGTACCGTTACGGTAGGCGATGAGATTTTAGTCGTTAACTCTTTTCCCCAACCCGATCCGACCACACAGACTTTTGAAACCAAAAGTTTTGGAGATCAATTGGAGGACAACTTTAACCAGAACCTTCAGCTGCAGCTCAATGTCCCCATCTTTAACGGATGGTCGGCTAAAGCCAATGTGCAAAGAGCTAAAATCAATCGCTTGGATGCCGACCTTTCCTATCGGCAAGTCACCAACCAATTGCGTTTTGACATTGAGCAGGCTTATGCCGATGCCAAAGCAGCCATGAACACCTACTTGGCGGCTCAGCAAGCGGTACGTGCGCTCGAAGAATCATTTAAGTATGCCGAAGTGCGGTACGAACAAGATGTAATTAATGCGGTTGATTTCAACCTCACCAAGACACAATATACCAACGCCCAAGTAGATATGCTCAGAGCCAAATACGACTTTGTATTTCGCACCAAAATTCTGGATTTCTATATGGGCAACCCGATTACCCTGTAAAGCCATATTTATCATGACTAAAAAAACCAAACGGTTACTCTGGATTGCGGGCATCGTCATTGCCGCGCTGGTAGTAGTCGCCATTGTAAAAAAACGCTCGGGTGGAGATACGAAAGTGACTACTGCCGAATCTTCTGAGAGAACCATTACGGAGACCGTCGTAGCCAACGGTAAGATTCAGCCCGAAACAGAGGTGATTATTTCTTCTGAAGTCTCGGGAAAAATACTCGAACTTCCTTTTAAAGAGGGAGCCAAAGTAGAGAAGGGAGAATTATTGGTAAAAATCAATCCCGACTTGGCGCAAGCTGCACTTGATAGAGCCGAGGCGGCCTATAACAATGCCCAAGCGAATAAAGCCAACGCTGCAGCGAGATTGGTGCAGGCCAAAGCTCAATTGAGAAATACCGAACTTTCTTTTCGCCGAAATGAAACGCTCTTTGAGCAAGGGGCAATCAGCCAATCTGAATTTGACAATGCCCAAGCTGCCTTCGAAACTGCCGAAGCTGAAGTTACTGCCGCAGAAGAAACGTTGAAAGCGGCCAAGTTCAGCGTTCAATCTGCGCAAGCCTCGGTCAAGGAAGCCCGAGACTCCTACTCCCGAACCACCATCGTAGCACCGATGGATGGCACCATTTCAAGACTCGAAGCGGAAGAAGGTGAGCAAGTAGTAGGAGCGATGCAAATGACCGGTACGGAGATTATGCGCGTGGCGAATCTGGATGTGATGGAGGTTTTGGTAGACGTGAACGAAAGTGACATTGTGCGAGTGGCATTCAATGATACGGCAATGGTAGAAGTTGATGCTTATGTGAACCGAAAGTTCAAAGGAATCGTGACCGAAATCGCTAACTCGGCCAAATCAACCGGGATGACGGCTGATCAAGTCACAAACTTCGAAGTGAAGATTCGAATTCTGCAAGATTCGTATGAGGACTTGGTTGATCCCGAACATCCGGAGTTGTCTCCTTTCAGACCCGGAATGAATGCCACGGTCGATATCATTACAGCACGAAAAGAGGACGTAGTGGTAGTTCCGATAGAAAGTGTCACGACCCGCACCGATACCGCAAAAGCCGAAAAAGTTTCCACCGTCGATCGTTTGGTGGGGCAGAAAGCCGATGAAGATACAGAGCCGTTTACCGTAGTATTCGTTCTTACCGATGAGGGTAAAGCCCAAATCCAAGTGGTAGAAACCGGTATACAGGATGACAAGTACATCGAAATAACCCGCGGAATAGATGTGGATACGGAGGTGATCAGCGGACCTTACGACCTGGTATCGCAAAAGTTGATGCCCGGCGATAAGGTCGAGGCTGTCTCCAAAGAAGACTTGTACAAAAAAGACTAAACACGGTGGCCAAAATTCTCTGTCTGGAAACTTCTACTAAGAACTGCTCGGTGGCATTAGCGGACGGAGAGGACTTGATAACTTTCAAGGAAGACGGATCGGATAAGTATACCCACGCCGAAAAGCTTCACGTTTTTATCGAAGAGGTTTTAAGCCAAGCGGGAATTAAGTTTTCTGATCTCGACGCCGTAGCGGTAAGCGAAGGTCCCGGTTCTTATACGGGGCTGCGCATCGGCGTGTCTTCGGCAAAGGGGATGGCCTACGCTTTGGGCATTCCTTTGATTGCAGTCAATACCTTGCAAGCCATGGCAAATTCGTTCATACCGACCGACGAGAAAAGCCTCTTCATCCCCATGATCGATGCCAGAAGGATGGAAGTATTCTGTGCGGGATTCGACGGGTTGGGAAACCAAGTTTTTCCGACTCGTGCTGAAGTTCTCGAACCGGACTCATTTCCCGAGGCCAAAGGATACGATAAGGTGCTCTACTTTGGCGATGGTGCCGAAAAGTGTCAGGAAGTATTGCAGCCAAAAGGTTTTGATTTTGTGGTGGGCGTTGAGGCTTCCGCCAAGGGAATGGTAAAGCTGGCAGCGGAAAAATTCCGCTCTTCAACATTTGTCGATACCGCTTATTTTGAGCCTTTTTATTTGAAGGATTTTGTGGCGGGGAAGAAGAAAAAGTCACACACTTAAAATCTATTGTGTTTCGTTGCATCAGGCGCCGCGTGGCAATGTTAGCATGGAATTCTCTTTTTAGGATGACGCAGGAGGCATCTCCTGCGTAGTGTCTTAATTAAAAAACCTACTCTGAGGAGGCATCTCCTTCGTAGCTTCTTACTACAAGCACCCTTCAAGGCTGAGATTCTTCCAAAAGAAAAAGCCCGTCAACTAACGTCAACGGGCTTCAATCTTTAAAGCGAAACGAATTTAGTTCATCTCCACTTTTTCAATTTCTGAGTTTATTGGAGCTTTAGCTGCTTCCATTTCTGTCTCAGCTTTCCGCTGCGTCATCTTACTTTGAGCGTTGGAGCTATTAAAAAGGAATTAGCCTTTGAGAATTGATGTAAGCCACCTTCAAAAGACATTTTCGTATCTTTGATTTATGGGGACAAATGAACTAATAAGTGAAATACAACGATTACCAATCAATAAAAGAATGATGGTCGTTGAACTGATTCTCAAATCTATCAGACAAGGTGAATTGAAAAAACAAATGGAAAATGCCGTTGATACCCTGATGGACGACTATCGCTCGGATAAAGAATTAACTGCCTTCACGAAAATAGATTTTGAGAATTTTTATGAAGCAAGGTGATATTTGGCTCATAAGTCTTGACCCAACCATTGGCGCAGAAATTAAAAAGACCAGACCTGCAATCTGCAACCATAGTAAATGACAACTCTGTAGGTCGGCTTCCGTTGAAAGTAGTAGTTCCCATAACCGACTGGAAAGACCGATATGAAGTAGCTCCTTGGATGGTCAAACTCACTCCCGACAAGAAAAACAAACTTGCTAAATCATCATCGGCTGATTGCTTCCAAGTCCGGTCATTATCCGAACAGCGATTTGTAAAGAAAATAGGGATGGTTGACGGGGAAGTGTTAGAACAAATTAAGGATGGATTGGCAATAGTTCTATCGATAGGTTATTGACTTCCATTCCCCTAACTAAATCAAAAATAAAAAAACCCGTCAACTGAGTCGACGGGCTTCAATATTTCCAGCGAAACAAACTTAGTTCATCTCCACTTTTTCAATTGCCGAATCCATTGTTCATTTGCTTTTACCTTAGAATACGGAGCAGGGGTATATTTGAAACATGCTAGTGTTCATCGAAACAAACAAAGAGAAAATCCACTCCATCTTAAAATCACATGGTGTAACCAAGGCCGAGCTATTTGGCTCTGCAGTCAGAGATGATTTTAATGATGAGAGCGATATTGATCTTCTTGTCACTTTTTCGGACGAGATTGGCCTTCTGGAATATGCCGATAATTACTTCGCCTTGAAAGAAGCTTTGGAGTCTTTGTTCGACAGAAATGTGGATATCGTTTCTAGTAGATCCTTAAAAAATCCCGTTTTAATTGATGAGATTAACAAGTTAAAGAGAAGGGCTTATGCTGCCTATAATGCTCAAATACCTCCTGCCTTGCAGGATCTTTGATCTACGGTCTTTCTTAAGAGTAAAACTCAGCAAACCGAAAGTGGCGCAACCTTCGTAGCACACTTGAAGAAGTTTTTGGGTAATATTAAGCTTGCGGCTTTATTCGATTTGGTTTTTTTCGCTGCTCCCTAAAATAAGCCATAATCTCGTCTTTTGTCATTTTGGATAATTTCTCATCCAATTTAATTTTAATGTCCCTTGCCATTTTTACGGCATCGAATTTTTTGTCTGTTTTAGTTTTCATAGTCCATTATATCTCTTGGTGAACGAATCTCGAGCGATTTATAACCATTCTTGATATTTATCGAGTTATACCCTCTTATCCGCTGAATATTTACAATGTGTTTAAAATTCCAACTTACTAGCAGATCTGCCTGAATAATAGTTGCCAGTGCAATATGTAAACAATCAGAATAGCTTGTCTGACCGACAACTTTTTCGGATAGATATTCGCTCGCAAGTTCGATGGCATCGTTTGATTCTTCTACGAATTCGGCGTCATCTTTTTTTATTTTGCGAACCAGATTACGCACTTTTTCGGGGGCTAATTCCAATTCACTTTCCAATATTGTCGAGAATATGATGGTAATTTCACCTTTCTTGATACGATCAAATAGCGGTCTGGTAAATTCTTGAAATTCTTCATCAAAGTAGCCACCGAAAACCGAAGTGTCAAAATAGATCCGCTGCTTTTTCATAGGTTAAATTTACGAAATTCAGAGTGATGTATATTTGAAGTCGGCTTTCTCTAGGGGGCACACGGCAATTTATCTACCTAGCCCCGTTTGGCAGGTCGAAAATTCTGCATGGTATGGTTGGCATACCATGCAGGGTATAAGATGTCGTAGCAGCCAAAAAAAAAGCCCGTCAACTGAGTCGACGGGCTTCAATATTTCCAGCGAAACAAACTTAGTTCATTTCAACTTTTTCCATTTTCGATTGCTGCGGTTCTTTTGCCGTCTCCATTTCTGATTTGGCTTTCTTCTTTACCAATGTCATTTCATCGATGAGGTTTTGCGCTCCCGCATACTTGTCAACGATAAAGAGTACGTAGCGGATATCTACAGAAATGGTGCGCTGGATCGACTTCTCGAAATTGATGTCGCCACTCATTGCTTCCCAGTTTCCATCGAAAGCCAATCCTACCAGTTCTCCGTTTCCGTTGATCACAGGACTACCCGAGTTTCCTCCCGTGATGTCGTTGGTGCTGATGAAGTTCACCACCAAGTCGCCGTTTTCATCGGCATATTGACCGTAGTCTTTCGCTTTGTAGAGCTCAACCAATTTTGCCGGTACCTGAAACTCATCGTCATCGGGATCCATCTTTTCCATTACTCCTTCCAAAGTCGTGAAGTAGTTGTAGGTCACTCCGTCTTTGGGTTCGTAATTGGCAACGTTTCCAAAGGAGAAACGCATGGTCGAATTGGCGTCGGGATAGTATTCCTTATCGGGATTCATCTCTCTCAAGCCCGCTATTAATAATCTGTTTCCCTTGGCGAGCATTTCATTGGCTTCGGCATTTTGATCGGCTCTGCCGCGGTAAATCTCGAAAAGATCTGCGCTGATTTCTTTCATCGGGTCTTTGTCGTAAGCCTTTTGCGAAGGATCCTCCAAGAAGTCCATCATTTCTTCCTGATCGGTAAAGATGCTTTTGGAATAAACCTTATCGGCATATTTCATCCACT
>DATFKV010000526.1:0-5603 GCA_035268465.1 Cryomorphaceae bacterium
CCGGAGGAAATCAAGTTCAGCCTCGACGGATCAGTGTATTATATTTATTCGCCTGCCGTTCAAAACGCAGAGACTTGGCCCTTTACAGAAGATCAATATCTTTTGCTCAACTTTGCCATCCAAGAAAATATCAGCCCCTTCTTTGAAGAGGATGCTATGATTCTGGATTATATTCGGGTATACCAAGAAGGCAATCCCACTTCAGTCAATGAAGTTGAAAAGTCGAAACTCAATGTATATCCCAATCCCGCAAACGATTACCTGGTGATTGAAACACCCAATAATGACCTGAATGCAGAAATCGAGATCTATACTCTTTTAGGGGTTAAAGTTTTATCACAAAAAGTCTCGGCAATCAAGACGCGAGTTTCTTTAAACGAATTTCCTAAAGGGGCGTATTTAACCACCGTTCGAACCAATTCCGGGGTATTCAACCAAACGTTCATCGTTTCTGAATAGAATCTGCATTTGCTTTTTTTGCTACTGTTATTGACAGTAATTGGACGAGGCAGCTTCTTCAGACCTAAGATTTCTAAAGGATTATTGGAACTGAGCCTGGAGTCTAACTACATTTTAAAGAACAGTTTTTCTTGAAAAGCGGAAAAGAAGTACTATCTTGATAATTGTTCTTTATCAATGAATTTACTGCTATCCCTTAGGACTTTCATTCTATTTCTCTTCTGCCTTGCAATTCTCAATCCCTTGCGAGCTCAGATAGACAAACCACTTTTTCACCGCAGTTCGGAAGATGTCCCTCAAAATGCGGTTTCTGCCATTGTAAAAGACACTTTCGGCTTTATATGGATAGGCTCTCGCTATGGATTGGAACGTTACGATGGTTTGGTATTTGACAAGATCAATGAAAGAAGCCAAGAAACGGAATCCCCGGGTATTGTAAACGATCTTTTGGTAGACCGAGCAGGAGAGATCTGGGTTGGCACAAACGGACGGGGTGTTTTCAAATTCGATTACCAAACAAATGACTTAAAAAGAATAGAAACGAAAGGCACTGAATGCAAGATGGATGCCATCTGGATTAACACGCTTTTCGAAGATGAAGACAACCGCATTTGGATGGGTACCACTACCGGCCTTTATGCCTTCAACCCGGCAGATTCCTGTGTCAGTCACTACGCTCACGACCCAAAAGATATTTCCAGCTTATCCTCAAATAACGTGAGATCGATTGGTGCTGATGCGGATGGCCAAATATGGGTTGGTACCTGGGATAAAGGATTAAATCTCCTGAACGAAAAAACAGAGCACTTCACTCGTTTTCACAAGGACAACGTGGAAGGCCTAAGTCGCAACACCATTCGCTGTTTTGAATTGCTTCCTTCAGGACGTTTCATGACGGGAACCGATGAGGGTGTCAGAGAAATTAGAAGAGTCCAAGGAAAATATCAGTTTATCAATCCAATACCTGATAAGCAAATCGATGAATTGGACTTAAAAGACCTTCGCGTCCTGAGCATGGAAGGGGGGCAAGAAGATTGCCTTTGGTTAGGTACGGAAAATGACGGCCTCTTCTTTTTAAATTTAGAAGATGGAGAGATCAAGCAATACCTCAATGACCCGAACGATCAAACAAGTCTGTGCTCAAACTCCATTTGGTCCATATTTTTGGATGAGCAAGGGATACTCTGGTTGGGAACTTTCCATCAGGGACTTTGCAAACTAGATCCTTTCGAAAAAAAATTCCCGCCTCCCTTTCGCAGCAATAACAATCCTGAATCCTTGAACAGCAATTTTATCAGTTCTTTTGATGAAGGCAAAGAAGGCGGGATATGGATCGGGACGGAAGGCGGAGGTCTCAACTATCTCAACCCCGAAACCAACCAGATCAAACATTATACAAATGATCCGACTGATCAAACCAGCATTTCCAATAATTATGTCATCGACGTGCTGGTCGATTCCAGAGGCCATTTGTGGTGCGGGAATTGGAGTGGTGGCCTCAACCTCCTTCGCAAAGGGTCAACTACATTCGAGCATTTCACTTTTCAACCGGAGCGCTCTAGAGGACTTGCCAACAACGACATCATAGCCATTTGCGAAGACCAAAACGGAAAAATTTGGCTAAGCTGTTTTGGTATGGGACTTGACTGTCTTGACCCTGAGTCGCTATCAATCACACATTACTCTTCGATGGAAGAAGAAGAACACTTCATTCCCACTAAGCTTACACGAACCATCTTGGAAGACAGCGAAGGACGTTTATGGTTAGGAAGTGATAGTGAAGGTTTGATCTGCTTTTCCTTAGACGAAAACGGCAGCATTGAAAAGCTGGCCAGCTATACAACAGCCAACAGTGAAATTCCGAGTAATTTCATTACGGATTTGCTCGAAGATGATTTGGGACGGCTTTGGGTGGGCACTGAGGGTGCGGGACTTGTCGAATGGTCGGCAAAAGAAGGGTTAAAACGTCGTGTTTCAGTCAAGGATGGTTTGGCCGGAGATTTTGTATATGCAATGGAGTGGGTCGACTCGGCGCTTTGGGTGAGCACCAATAGAGGCCTGAGTCGCTTTCACACCGAAACCGGGAGAATCGTAAACTTCGGTACTGCGGATGGCCTCCAGTCTGCCCGTTTCAATTTGGCAGCATCACTGTTTACATCCGACGGTATGCTCTACTTCGGCGGTATATCCGGTTTCAATAGATTTGACCCGGCCTCAATCCGATCAAACCCTTATGCGCCTGACGTATACGTTTCAGGATTTAACTTAATTGGAGAGCACGAAAAGCCACTCGTGTATAACAGGGGAAATTCGAATATTTTGCTTCGAGATCAACTGAATCTGAACCACGATGAAAATGACTTCAAGTTTAAAGCATCAGCATTGAATTTTAGTGAGTCAAAAAAAAATCAATATGCTTTTCGACTTCGTAATTACGATGCCGGTTGGCGGTTCACAAACAATCCCCGCGAAATTTACTACACCAACGTACCCGCTGGTTCTTATAAATTTGAAGTCAAAGCCAGCAACAATGACGGTCTTTGGAGTCCTGATGTGGCCGGTCTGGATGTAATTATTTCACCTCCCTGGTATCAAACCAATTGGGCTTATTTATTTTACTCATTGATGATTATTACTGCCCTGTGGTGGGCACGCCGTAGCATCATCAAGAATGAACGCCTTAAAAGCCAATTGGAATTGGAGAAACTCCAATTGGAACAAATTCGAAAACTGAGTCAGGTGCGTCTGAAATTCTTCACGGATATTTCACACGAATTCAGAACTCCCCTGACCCTGATCATTGCACCACTGCAGTCTGCCTTGAGACAACCTCTCAATCAAGCCATGAAAGAACAGCTTGGGCTAATGCTCAGAAATGCCAAACGATTGCTCAACATGATCAACCAAATCATGGACCTCTCAAAAATTGAAAGTGGTAAACTCAAACTATGCGTTCAAAGGAATGATTTGACCGTCTTGGTCAAAAACGTCGGCTTGTCATTTTATAGTTATGCAGATCGGTCTTTCATTGACCTTAAAATGAACCTTCCTGAAAAACCCGTATATGCTTATTTTGATCGACAAAAATTTGAACAAGTCTTGATTAACCTTCTTTCCAATGCCATAAAATATACCCCTAAATTTGGCGAAGTGAACCTGTCACTGGAGGTGAGAAAAGGCAAATACTATATAACCATAAAAGACACCGGAAAAGGCATACCCGAGAAAGATCAACAATTTATATTCGAACGTTTTTATCAAGTAAACGATAGCGATGAATTCAAAGGAACGGGTATTGGGTTGGCCTTGGTAAAAGAAATAGTGGAGCTTCACCATGGGGAAATATCTGTGAATAGCAAAGCCCAAAAAGGAGCGAAATTTGAAATTCTTCTTCAGCCCGGCTTCGGTCATTTTGAGAAAGAGGTACTCGAAGCAATTCGGCCCGACTCGCTTCCTCTAACCTCGCACAACTTGGAAACCGAACCGAATCAAACCTCCCTGACACCGGAAGAAGTTGAAACTGAAAACGCCGGAAAACCGGTTATTTTAATTGTTGAAGATCACGCCGAAATCCGCAATTATGTGGCAGACCTGCTGAAAGATAACTACCAAATACTAGAATGTATGGACGGAGAGGAGGCCTATGCAAATGCCAGAGAAAGCATCCCCGATCTGATCATTTCAGATGTTATGATGCCCGGAATGAATGGCTACGACTTAATCGAAAAGTTGAAAAATGATCAACGTACAAGCCATATTCCTACGATTGTTTTAACCGCAAAAGCATCCGAAGAGAGTCAAACAAAATCTTTTGAAATGGGAGCTACGCAACACATCACTAAACCATTCAACCCTGCGCTCCTAAAAATGCGCGTGAAAAACACTTTGCGCACGATGCGCTCTTACAAGCAGCATTTACTCCACCAGGTTACCTCTGATGCCCAACCGAAATCCTCACTGAGTAAAAGTTCAGAAGCCCGCTTTTTGGAGCGAGTGCTCAAAATAATAGACGAAAATATCTCGAACGCTGACTTTCAGGTAACAGACTTGAGTAAGGCTTTAAACATGAGCAAAGCACAATTGTACCGAAAGATGAAAGGTGTGACCGGTACATCAACGAATGAGTTCATTCGAACCTATCGGTTGAAAAAGGCAGCCCAAATCTTGCGCCTTGGCAATTTGAGCATTTCAGAAACCACCTACCGAGTTGGTTTCACGGATTTACAATATTTTAGGAAATGCTTCGTAAAGCAATACGGCGTCACACCTTCTGAATATGCTGAAAATCAAGGTGAATCAGCAATAAAAAAGTAATACATCATGAGATCATGATCTTTTTGTCATGGTATTTTGAATCAAATACCCCCGTTCTGTGCCCCTCGCTTAACATAGATTTAACGCCACTAAATTTATGTTCATGCAGCTCCATCAGCAATTACCAAAAAGTCTATTAACCGGCTTCATTTTATTCCTGTTTAGCGTACACCATCTAAATGCGCAAGAAATATCAGGAAAGGTCTTCGATGCCAAAACGAAGGAAACCCTGCCGGGAGTTAACGTATCCATTAAAGGAACAAGTAAAGGAACCGCCACCGATATGGACGGAAACTTCACGTTAAAAGCAGAGAGCAGCGACTCGCTGGTTTTCTCATTCCTGGGCTACCGTGCACAAACGGTGGCAGTGGGTAATGAAGAAACCATGACGGTATTCATGCAAGAAGACATAGCTCTACTTGACCAAGTGGTGGTGGTAGGCTACGGCTCCGTTAAAAAGAAAGAACTGACCGGTGCAGCCTCTGTCGTCGATGGGGAAGAGCTAACCAAGCTCAATATCCCGCGAATGGACGCTGCCATGCAAGGACAGGTGGCCGGCGTTACCATAAATACCAACTCCGGATCGCCGGGAGGTGCCTCTTCGATTAGAATCAGAGGACTTTCAACTTTTGGAGATAACGACCCACTCATTTTGGTGGATGGTATTATATATGATTCAGAAGGACTCAATGCCCTCAACCCAAATGACATTGCTTCAATCAATGTATTGAAAGATGCCACAGCAGGTATATATGGTGTAAGAGCCGCCAACGGCGTGATACTGATCGAAACGAAAAAAGGCAAGAAAGGCTCAGGGCCGAAAGTAGAAT
>DATFKV010000527.1:0-8488 GCA_035268465.1 Cryomorphaceae bacterium
TCGCGCGTCGAGTGTAAACGCACAAGGGAGCTTGACTGCAAGACAGACAAGTCGAGCAGGTACGAAAGTAGGGGTTAGTGATCCTGCGGCACTGAGTGGAAAGGCCGTGGCTCATCGGATAAAAGGTACTCCGGGGATAACAGGCTTATCTCCCCCAGGAGTCCACATCGACGGGGAGGTTTGGCACCTCGATGTCGGCTCGTCGCATCCTGGGGCTGAAGCAGGTCCCAAGGGTTTGGCTGTTCGCCAATTAAAGCGGTACGCGAGCTGGGTTTAGAACGTCGTGAGACAGTTCGGTCCCTATCCGTCGCGGGCGTGGGATACTTGAGAGGGTCTGCCTCTAGTACGAGAGGACCGGGGCGGACGCACCTCTAGTGTACCTGTTGTGGCGCCAGCTGCATCGCAGGGTAGCTACGTGCGGATGAGATAAGCGCTGAAAGCATCTAAGCGCGAAACTCACCTCAAGATGAGATTTCTTTTAAGGGTCGTTAAAGACGATGACGTTGATAGGTTGCAGGTGTAAAGGCAGTAATGTCAAAGCCGAGCAATACTAATTACCCATAGACTTTGAATTCTGAAATTAACCAATACGTCAATCTTATTAGGTATGATCTAGTAATGATTAGATCGGAGAGTAGAACACCACTCCCCAGCCTTCCAGTTTTAGGTGACTATTGCAATGAGGTCCACCTCTTCCCATTCCGAACAGAGAAGTTAAGCTCATTAGCGCAGATGGTACTGGTTTTTCCGGGAGAGTATGTCGTCGCCAATTTTAATTCAACAAGACCCCGTAGTTTCGACTACGGGGTTTTTTTGTGCGCAGATGTTGGAAAGGATTGCATAATGACGAGCCTAATGGGTTTATAAATCTGCCTCACAAACAGAACCTCCTGATTACCGGCGAGCGTTACAATAGTTCACCTCAGCCACCTCTTGGCGTAATAGAATCGAATTTATGGTGATCTCAGGTAAATCGTACTACTGATCATCTTGAGGCTAGATAGCAATGCGAGCTTGCCCATTTTCTGAATCTTAACGATTTCTGTTTTTAAATTCTCATTTCTATGTTTAAAGAAACCTAAATGCCATGAAATCGAAATCCCTATTGTTTGTCAGTTTTGTTTTAATTCAGACTGGTGTTTTCTCTCAGGAACTATGGCCACACGAAAATGCGGAATGGTGGTCTCAAATTACTTATTACCTTTTTCTGCCGGCTTGGGAGCATAGTTATGTGGATGGCGATACCCTAATAAATAATGTGAACTGTACGCGAATAACCTCAGATCGTTACTGGTCATACAATCCGAATTCAAATGACTTAAACTTACACGCTACCGATGAGGAATTTGTCTACTTCAATGGTGATACGCTTTTCTGGTGGAAGTTTGATGCATTTTATCCACTGGTTTGTTTTAATGCCCAAGTTGGAGACAGTTGGTTTCCATTTCCACAAGATGATAGTTTTGGGTGCGATTACAACCCTGTTACGGTTGAAAGTACGGAAACGGTCTTTTATAATGGCGAGCCATATAGAAAGTTGACAATATCTCCATACGATGAGCTAACGTCGACGTTTTACTGGGGTGGGTCATTCGATGAACGAACCTTTTGGAGAGAATTCAGCTACCCTGCTTATCATGCCTGTGGAAGTATTGTAGAATGGTTTACCTACACTTTCAGATGCTATAACGATAATCAATTATCCATCAATGAATCAGGAGGAGCATGCGACGCCCCTCTTTCTGTAGGCAGTTTAGTTGACCAATCCGCTTTTAATGTCTACCCGAATCCCGTGGAGCCGGGGCAACAACTGATTACTGAAGGAGCTCAAGTTCTTTCTCTGATATCACTAACAGGTCAAAGACTGAATTTCGATAATTGAATGATTGATCAAACTATTCCAATAGATATAGAAAGAGGTGTTTACGTACTTGAGTTAGTCCTTCCAACAGGCGAGCACACCCGCTCTAAACTTTTGGTTCGGTAGTTTTCTTATTCAAAAAGGTCACTGATTCTTCTTCCGGTTTATTCGTTTTACGGCGGAAGCCATATATAAACTGGCCACCGAAATCTTTGGGGAATTCTTCCACTCCCGGAAAGCCAAGCTTGATTTGACCATCATCCGGATTGGGTATGGATGCGGTTCCGAACAGATAGTCCCACAGACTCAAAGAGATTCCGTAATTGATTCCGTAATGCCTGCCCTCGGGAAGATAGTACACGTGGTGCCATAGGTGCATCACAGGATTGTTGAAAATGTATTTCAAGGGACCGTATGTCAGCTTAATATTCGCATGATTGAGGTGGCCGATAGAGATGGCTGCGAAGTGTACGATATAGGCCTGCTCCGGTTCGAATCCTCCCAAGATCATCACCCCGAGGGTTTTAAGGGGCTTATATAGAATATTCTCCATCCAGTGGAATCTCAAATGCGCGGCAAATCCCATTTCTGCGACCGAGTGGTGTACTTTGTGAAATTCCCAAAAGAAAGGAAATCGATGGAGCATGACATGGGTGAACCACTGCACGAAATCGAGGATAATAAAAAATATGAGCAGTTGCCACACCATCGCGAGTCCACTCAAATCCAGCACAGTCAATGATTCCATTGAAACACCGAATTCTCCAAAAACTTTCTCCATAAGGGAATAGACACCGCTAATGACAATGGCAAATACGAAAAAGTTGAAGAACATATAAAAGGTGTCCAACCAGAAGTCTTTACGGATGATTTTCTGTGTTTTGCGCCACGGAAAGGCAATTTCAAGCCCCCATACCACTAAGGAAATAACGATTAAACCCCAGAAGTAATTGGTATACCAAGGAACTTGAAAAGTGATTGAGTTCCAGGTCCACTCGGCAGTGCCTACAAAAGACTGAATGAAAATTTCAATGTATTCGTTCATAATATGTTGTCGTTAGATTCTAACTTGGAACTTGGTCTTTTCTGATTTCTGTACGACCACTCTATCCAAGATCCATCGTAATTGTAAACGTTTTGATAATTCAATATTTCTCGAAGTACCATCAGCGTATGCGCTGATCGAACTCCTGACTGGCAGTAAACCAATATGGTATCACCCGGCTGTGCAAAGCTTGAATAGACCTCAAACAACTCTTCCGGGGGACGTACCTTTAAATTTCCTTCTGAGGCTGTTTCAACCGTATTGCTGTAACAAATGTTTACAGCTCCTTCGATATGACCTGCTAAATAGGCTCCCTCCTTAATGTACTCTCCGTTGTATTCAGCTGCTGACCTGCAGTCCAATACTTTGACGGATGGGTTTGCTCTCATTTTTTCAAACTCATCGTAATTCACGATCCAGTCTTTCGCACCCTCTGCCACAAATTTGAACTTGCGGCTTTCTTTTGTACGGTCTCCGATTTCCATTTCTTTGGCAAATAAATAGAAGTCACCATTGAGAATTTTAACCTTCTCGTGTCCGTAGACCTTCAACAACCACCACAACCGAGATGCTTCCACTCCGCCTTTTTCATCGTAAAGAATTAACCAATCATTCGTTGATATTCCTTTTTGTCCTAGTAAAATGGCCAAACTATCTGCTTCCATCGCCATTCCTGAAAATTCAGAATCTCTTTTTCGAATGTCACTTCGGGTTAGATTAATTGCACCCGGTAGATGACCCTGTTCGAATAGCTCAGGGGCGCGAAGGTCGATATAGACAAATGGTTCAAATGATTCATTATTGCTTGTCCAAGTTTTGGTGTTAATCAAAACCGAATGATCGACATAGGGATCGGTGCTTTCCGAAGAGCAGGATGCCAGCCCAATCAGCAATACAAGCGAGGATAAGAGTCTATTCCAAAACATACCACTCGTCTTTTTTAAGATTCAGATTTCTTCTTCTGCCCTCATTCTCAGGGGCGTAATTTTTTGCCAAATATTCTATTATTGCGGATTCATCTTTACCGAGATCCCAGAGATTTTGCTTTTCCTGCATCCATTCTATGATGCTTTTCCAACCATCGGCCGTTTGACGATTTTGAGTAATTAGCATAGGCGCATGACAGCTGGTACAGTTGTTCACCACTAGTTCAAAGTTTTGATCGGCTATCAGCCCTGTGGGGGTGTGAATTCCATCTACCACCTCACTCATCAACGGTGATGCTTTTACCACTTGAGCTTTAGAAGCCACCTGAGGCAATGGCTTATCCTCGTCCGCGGTGATGGCAATAATCAAAGCTATTACCGTCATCATCGCCATTAGTACGATCAGGTTTTTGCTATGTTTGTCTGCCGTCATGTTTATTCAACCTTAACTGCAATTCTGTGAGTAGCATTGTTCAAGTACCCTCGTGGATTCCAGCCCGGTACTACCATAGGTTGCGACTTACCATTTTCATCGGTGGCTCTTACCCAAATCTCATAATATCCCGGTTCCTTCAATACCACTGATCCATTAAAGTCCTGCCACGACAATCGATTAATTGGCTCCATTAAATTCACTTTTTCCCAGGTTTGACCATAGTCAGTAGAGAGTTCAACCTTTGAAACTTTCAAATCTCCGGCCCACGCATGTCCGCGAACTTTTATTTCCTGTCCGTTTTTCACAATCGCACCGGTTTTGGGGTAAGTGATGACTGATTTCACCGGCATGGATTCGATGATCATCATATCCTCTTTTGGCACCTCTGTTCCGGGAGCTACGGGGTGCTTGGGTACGCTGTAAGACGGCGCTTCCATTTTTGGTCCGTCGTGCACCTGGTCCCTAACCACCAATTTGCTCAACCACTTTCCGCTAGCCGATGCAGGCCAACCTCCTACGACGAGTCGGAGCGGATAGCCGTGTACAATCGGAATATCCTCACCATTCAGCGCAAAGGCAATCAAGGTCTCGTTTTCCATCGCCTTGGAAATAGGCACTCCGCGAGAAATGACAACTTTTTTCGGGTCACCACTGAGGTGTTTGTCGGTACCATAGTAGCCTACATAAACCGCATCATCACTGATACCCACATCTTCCAGTACATCGCGCAGACGAACACCCGTCCATTTTCCGCAATTTACCGCACCGTAACTCCATTGATTTCCCGTAGCGGGTGGGTTCATTTCACTTCGCCCGTTTCCACCGCATTCCAGTACTAAGGCATAGGTGTAATGCTTGAATTTACTTTTCAATTCTGCCAAAGTGTAAGTTTTGGAAGTAGGAACAGATTCACCTTCGATGGTAAGCGTCCATTCCTCAGCATTCAAATCGGTTGGCATAAGTCCGTTGTTTCGAACGAACATTTTGTCTATCGGAGTGAAAGCATCATCAAGCAAGTGAACGGGCGTTTCTATGTTCCACGGCCTGTCGTTGTGAACGATCATCTCCGGATTTTTCCAATCAGTGGGGTCCTGATTTACATCATATTGGCCAATCACAGAATGGGTGACTAAGAACAATAGAGCAGGCAAAATAGCATGTAGAGCCGAAGTACGATTCATGTGTTTCATCTTGAGACTAAAGTCTAATGTTGACGTTAAGGTATCCTCAAAAGTAGATTTTTCGGATTGGAGAGAGCGTGACCGAGGTTACCCAGACTGTTCTCTAACATAATTTAATAGGATAGGGAATCCAATTTACCAGAAAGTCTTTCCGGGGATGAATAGATTTTCGTTTATTTTTGAAACAAGACACTGAATCGCGATGAGAGATTTATCAAACATAACGGCAACAGATCGCGTAGTTTTGCGGACTGCACTTTTCTTGCTTCTCGCACTTGGAATTTTTCCATCGTCCGGTCAGGCGCAGTTGTACTTTGATATTCCCGTTCAATTCGATTACTATAGAACCGATACGGACGAGCTTAATTTTAGTAGAAGAGGAGCAATCTTCAATCCTTCCATTTGTATGGTAGTGGCGGGAAATGATTCTTCCAAATTTGAGGTCCACGTAGGGTTGGGGATATTCCTTAGCAAATTCAATCAGGAGGTTGGTAGCAGCACTTTCGAATTCAACGCCATTGGCCCTTTTCAAACTACGGCTGCGGCATATTACAACTTTTCCAACAAGATTCAGGCTGGACTCGGAGTGAGTTTTGGTTGGTACGCCGTAAATGAGAAGGGGATTCAATTCAATTTAGACCCTGAGTATCCCGATAGATTGGGCGATGGCTACAGCACCTTAAATTTTGGAAACAATATAGATGCGCGGTACAATATCAACGAAACCTTTTCAATTGGCGCCAAATTCACATATTGGTATCTGCCCCAACTTGAATACGTAAAGATTGGCAATTATGGTGATTTTAAGGGGTCACAAAAAGACTTGTACCTGACCCGACTGGAGTTTTCGGTAAGAGTTTTTTTGAATTCACGACAATACAATAGGAAATGAAAACGGTCAGTACATACCTCATTCTCGTTCTTTTACTGACGTCGTGCTACGTTGATGATGAGAGCTCATTTATCAAAGAACCATTTGACCCTCGAATGCCCCAATATTCAGAAGAAGGTGCAAATACGGCAGGGGCTTATGTAGATGGTCAGCCTTGGGTGTCGCGCAAGAGAATAATCAGCAGTATTTTTTCTTCTTCTCCTTACACCAAAGGAACGATGAACTTTTATGGTTTGGAGGATTCAAGCGGAACTTTTGTTGCCTTCGAGGGAGGAGACCTCTTGTTGGATCAATCCACTGTCTCTTGCAGTGTAGGGATTGTTTTAGGCGAATTTTATTTGAGCAATCCCGACGATTTGGACCAATTGGATAATAAGCGCGTAGAATTAGACGGCACTATAAATTACGGTCAGATGATTCTGCAAAATGACTTTTCACAACTAGTTGAAGAAAACGCAGGAACGGGTGTTTTGCACATTCGGAACGTCGTTAAAACAGCCGAGGGTGAGTGGAATATTTCCGGGACATTCGGATTTTCTATTAACGGCGAAAATCAGGAATCCACAGTCTTTTCGGGAAGATTCGACTACGAAGTATCAGACGAACAATTTCACGAATTTTAATCGTTGACATTCTTCGTGAGACGGAGTTTTTTGCAAGCTATTGCAAATGAAGTTACTTTCTGTAAAAAAGATGACGAACTCTTAATTCACTCATGTGGCGTAGGGCATCAAAGCCGACGGTGAAATCGTTGAAAATATATTCAAACTGCTACGTCTGGCTTGTTGAGTCGGATTAAACCTTTAAGAAAGAATTTTGCTTTGGATGCGTATTCTCACAGTAATGCAATACAGTAGTCTACTACGTAGTAAGCGCTATGGCAACGGACAGGAAGGTTATGATAACCATTAGGATAATAAAATTTCGGGTGTGATTGTCTTCGGTCATGTTAATCAAGTCTTCTGGTGTTTCTTCTTCGCCGCAGGAAATAAAATATTGTTCAATATCAATCGGTATCCGGGGCTATTCGGGTGCAAATTCAAATCAGTAGGTGGGTCTCCCACGCGATGCTGATAATCTTCGGGATCGTGGCCCCCATAAAAAGTCCATTGCCCTTTGCCCATCGTTCCATGAATGTATTTTACCGTTCCTTGAGCTTTGCTTTCTCCCATGATCAAGATGTCGCTTTTCACGTATTGCTTTTTGAACGCTGTGGTTTGGCCCATAAAACCTTTCACCACCGTACGGTGATTTTGAGTCAACATAGTTGGCACCACATCCCATTTGGCTGAGAAATCAAAAAGGGTGAAGAAATCCTGTGTTTGCGGAACCTTTCCGTGAATATCCGTAGCATCGATACTAGAAAACTCGTAGACCAATGGGTCTCTTTCCAACTGAAAATCGTGGAAGGCGAATGTTTGAGTAAAATCTAATTTTGACTGTGCTGCGGGATCTGCCCCGTCACCATCGTACATACTTTCGCAAATATCCGTGTTTTGCGCTGCCAAGGCAATGTCATAGGAGTCCGTCCCCGAGCACATGGTAAACATATAGCCTCCACCCGCAATGTATTCCTTGATTTTTTGCGCCACGGCTAGTTTTAATTCAGATACCTTTTCGAATCCCATTTCGGCCGCGTCGGCCTCTGCATCGCGCACTTGTTCTTGATACCAAGCGGCATTTTTATAGCTGCGGTAAAACTTTCCGTATTGACCCGTAAAGTCTTCGTGGTGAAGGTGAAGCCAATCGTACTTGGGCAAAGACAAATTGAGGATTTCCTTGTCGTAAATGACATCGTATGGTATTTCGGCATACGCCATCACTAAGGTCACAGCGTCGTCCCATGGCTGCTTGGTCTTAGGAGAGTAAACGGCAATTTTTGGAGCTTTTTCCAACTTGACGACCTCCATATTCACCTCGGGGTCGGCAATTTCTCTAAGAATATTATTGGCCTGAACGTCGGCTATGACCTGAAAGGAAACTCCGCGAATCACACACTCTTCTTCAATGGCTCTGTATTGATCGATCAGGAAACTTCCGCCTTTGTAATTAAGCAACCACTGAACTTCAATGTCGTTTTGCAGAATCCAGTAGGCAATGCCGTAAGCCTTCATGTGGTTCTTTTGCGAGTCATCCATTTGGATGAG
>DATFKV010000528.1:0-2114 GCA_035268465.1 Cryomorphaceae bacterium
AGGCGCTGTAGACATCTCTGCTCTAACGGGTGGAGACTTGGATGAAGCACAAACTTCGGGAGCATTTTCCAACATTGGTGCTACTTCAGTCGATGATCCGAATCCAAATGATGTAGAAGACAATTGTTGGTTTGGAGATCCTCTTCTTTCAAGTACGGTATGGTTTAGCTTTGAAGGAGATGGCAACGAGTACTTTATCGAAACAGTGAACTGCGGTGAAGTGACGGATTACATCGATGACGGTGATACACAAATGGCAATCTTTACAGGTGACTGTGGTGACCTAACTCAGGTAGCTTGTAACGAAGATGGACCTCAGGCTTCTTCTACTGAATTCCCCGCCGGGATATCATTCCTTACAGAGGATGGAGTGACCTATCAGGTAATGATCGACGGTTATGAAGGTGTTGACGGTGAATTCTGCATGCAGATGACAGCAACAAGCCTTCTTTCTACTAATAATTCTGATGAATTTAAATTCAACGCTTTCCCAAATCCGACCAACGGAATGGTAACGATTGAATCTCCTGTTTCTCTAGAAAACGTTGCTCTGGTAAATGTTCTTGGACAACGAGTGAAAGAATGGAACATCACTTCTGCCGAGCGATTTGAATTCAACACAAATGATGTTGAGCCTGGCGTTTACCTTATCCAAGCCATGAGCGAAGGAAAGGTTTCTACACTGAAGCTTATCGTAGAGTAAAAAAAATGGAATAAATTAAAAAGCCCCGTTGCGAATTTCGCAGCGGGGCTTTTTTTATCTTCTCAATTCTCAATACCAACTACAACATCTTCAACATCCCTTTCAAAGAAACCTTCTCGCTGATAACATCTTCCAGTTTGTCCACGGATACTCGCTCTTGAGCCATGCTATCTCGTTCGCGAATGGTGACACTCCGATCTTCCAAGCTGTCGTGGTCAATCGTAATACAAAAAGGAGTACCGATAGCATCTTGACGACGGTAGCGCTTGCCGATTCCGTCTTTCTCATCGTACTGGCAATTGTGGTCTAGCTTTAAGCGATCCATTATTTCACGCGCCATTTCGGGCAAACCGTCTTTCTTAACAAGTGGCAACACAGCTACTTTGACGGGAGCCAAGGCATGGGGAATGCGCAATACCGTTCTTTCAGACCCATCCTCCAATTTCTCTTCGGTGTAAGCCGCCGAAAGAACCGCCAGAAACAATCGATCCAAACCGATGGATGTCTCCACCACGTAAGGCACGTAGCTCTCCTTTTCCTGAGGGTCAAAATACCGCAGCTTCTTTCCGCTGTGCTTTTCGTGACTCGATAAATCGAAATCCGTTCGGGAGTGGATGCCCTCCAGTTCCTTAAAGCCCATAGGGAAGTTGAATTCAATGTCAGCCGCCGCATTGGCGTAATGGGCCAATTTCACGTGGTCGTGAAAACGGTAGTTTTCTTCTCCAAGACCCAGGGTATCGTGCCATTTTTTTCGTCGTTCTTTCCAGATCTCGTACCATTCGAGCTCAGTGCCCGGTTTTACGAAATACTGCATTTCCATCTGCTCAAATTCGCGCATGCGGAAAATGAACTGACGCGCAATAATCTCGTTTCTGAAGGCCTTCCCGATTTGAGCAATCCCAAACGGGATTTTCATTCGACTGCTCTTCTGGACATTTAAGAAATTCACAAAAATTCCCTGAGCCGTTTCAGGTCTTAAATAAATGGTGCTGGCATCTCCGGCAACCGATCCGAGTTCCGTCTTGAACATCAGGTTGAATTGGCGCACGTCCGTCCAGTTTTTCGAACCTGTTTCAGGGTCGGCAATGCCCAAATCCTCGATCAGGGTTTTCACCTCCGCCAAATCTTCCTTGTCCATGGCATCTTTAAATCGGCCATTTACCTCGTCGATCTTCTGCTGGCTCCGTTGCACGTTCGGATTGGTCGCCCGAAATTGTGCTTCGTCAAAATCATCTCCAAACCGTTTTATGCCTTTCGCGACATCCTTCTCAATTTTCTGACGGTATTTTTCCAGATAGTCCTCTATCAGCACATCGGCGCGGTAACGCTTCTTGCTGTCCTTATTGTCGATCAATGGATCGTTGAACGCATCAATGTGACCCGAAGCCTTCCAAGTAGTCGGGTGCATAAA
>DATFKV010000529.1:0-2369 GCA_035268465.1 Cryomorphaceae bacterium
TTGGCAGCAGTTTCGGCAATGCGTGCGTCTCGTTTTAAGGTGGTATCTCCAAACGCGACGGTGTATACGGGAGCTTTCAATCCGTTATTGACGTAACGCGGATTTCTACCGCGATTGTAAATTCCGTCAGAAAGCAAGACCACGGCTCCCAAATTGCGGTTGGCATATCGGTCGTTGAGCGAGGAAAAAACCGAAGAGATATCCGTCACGGGCTCCGAAAAATCGATCTCTCCACCTTCGCTCAGTTCGGCACCGAACGTGTACGTCGCCACTTCGTAATCGGCACTGAAATCATTTCTGAGCTGAGCATATATGTCCCGCACTCTCTGCGCAGTTTGGGCAGAGTCTTCACCCAGCAATAGCGACGATGAGTTATCGGTTACAATGGCTACTACGGGAGGCTCGATGCTAATGTCAAAATACCGAACCAGCGGACCCAATAAGAGGAAGGCCACAATAGTGACCAAGAGAAATCTCAGAATGCTTAGAGTCCACAATGCGCCTTTGGAAACCTCGGCTATGGACCGATTGCGAAAATAGAGCAGGCCTGCAAAGAGCAAGCCTGCTACGGGGCACAGAAGCAGTGCCCAAGTTGGATATTCAAGTGTTAAGTTTCCCAATTATGTTAACATTCCTCCGTCTACATTCAACGTCTGTCCGGTGATATAAGTGCTCAGATCACTGGCTAAAAAGAGCGCTAAGTTAGCTACATCATCCGGAGTACCTCCACGCTTTAGCGGAATGGCATCCCTCCATCCTTGAACAGTTTTCTCGTCGAGTTCGCCCGTCATCTCCGTTTCGATAAAACCCGGAGCGATGGCATTGCTGCGAATATTTCTGGAGCCCAGCTCAAGTGCCACTGATTTGGTGAAACCGATAATTCCGGCTTTGGAGGCGGCGTAATTGGCTTGACCGGCATTTCCCATCACACCTACTACCGAACTCATATTGATAATGGAGCCTTTTTTGGCTTTCAAAAAAGTTCGCAAAGATGCTTTGGTGAGGTTGAAAACGGATTTCAAGTTGACCTCCATCACTTCGTCCCACTGCTGTTCCGTCATTCTCATCAAGAGGGTATCACGAGTGATTCCGGCATTATTGACCAATACATCAATTGTCCCAAACTCCTCTACTACTGCATCAACCAGCTCCTGTGCTGCGCTAAAATCAGCGGCATTGGACTTAAACCCTTTTGCGGTGCCTCCTGCCTCGGAAAGTTCGGCCTCCAGGGCTCGAGCCTTCTCGTCAGAACTGGCATAGCTGAAACAAACCGTGGCTCCGTGATCGACGAAAGTTTTGGCAACGGCTTTCCCGATTCCTCGAGAAGCTCCCGTAATCAAAGCGACTTTTCCTTCAAGTAATTTCATATTTTCCATTTTGAACGCCGACAAAGTTAGAAACTTGGCGGGATGAGCCATCATCTTGAAACAAGCTCTGTAACCTTTTGCATTTTTTGTCACTCAAATACCGAAACCTAAAATCTCAACCTATGCGTTTTATTCCTCTACTCCTTCTATTTCTAAGCACACAACTTATGGCGCAAATCCCCAATCCGGGCTTTGAATTGTGGCTGATAAATGACCCGATTACCATTCCCGTTGGGTGGAGCACTACCGATAACGGGGTTGAAAGTGCCGTTTCTCAAGACTTTGAACCCTACGAAGGAAATTTGGCCATGCGCGTGGACGCTATCCCGATTGGTGTTGGGTCTTACGGAGTGGCCGAATGTCCGGTACCGATCGATTACATTCCCGCAAGCCTCGACTTCTACGCCAAAGTCGGAACAGAATTCGGAGCGGTAAGTGTGATTATCATCTTCTTCAATGGCGAAAACGAAGTTTATACGGAATTCTGGAACAATACCGAGCCCATTGAAAATTGGACCCTTGTCACCATTCCGCTGGAGCAAATCGAGCCCGTATTGACTCATGCCGTCATTCGTGTCGAGGCCATCGTAGGCGACTTAGCGCCCGGAACTGCTTGGATATCGGTTGATGCCTTTGGCTTTGAGGGGCCGCTATCAAATGATCCCTTACCAACGGATGTCCAATGGAACATCTACCCCAATCCTGCTCATAATGAAATCACCATCGAAGGAGTAGCAGCCAATTCGACAATTCGAATAAGGCAGCTAACGGGGCAAACCGTTTATGAAGCTACATCTACAAGATCATTGATGAAAATTGATTTGAGTGATCTTTCTTCGGGTATGTATCTGATCAGCATGCAATCACCGGACGGAACGATCAAAAGCCGGAAACTTCTCGTGGAATAATACTCCGGGTGATTTTTCGTAAATTCGAAGTAAAACCGTTTTGCTATGTTAAAGTCAGTCGCCCTTCTACTCTTTATCGCATTAATCCCTGTAA
>DATFKV010000530.1:0-3265 GCA_035268465.1 Cryomorphaceae bacterium
TATTTAAGAATGGCTTGGAGTTGACTTTTGTTTTCCTCCTCGAAAAGTTTATTCAATGTTTTTTTCGGAAGCTTTTCAAAGGCATCATTGGTGGGTGCAAAAACCGTGAAAGGCCCGTCGCCTTCTAAGGTCGAGACCAAATCGGCCGTCACTATCGCTCTAACCAAGATGGTATGATTTCCGGAGTTTTTGGCAATCTCCACAATATTCCTCTCTTGAGCTGTAACCAGCCCTACTACTAGCATCAAAGCGCTTAATAAAAATACTTTTTTCATGATTGTTTTTTTGGGATTAAAGAAAGAACACCATACCGAGTAGGATGTTTAAGAACTAAAATAGTCATTCTTGTAGAGCCGCCGTTTAGGATGTCTTGGGAATCATCTCAACTGCAAGACCAATTATCCTTCTGGAATTGCTACATTTATCCATGCTTTGAGTGCCCTCAAACAACCCACTCAAAGCAGCTAACCAATTTTTACACCAATGATGAAGTTACCTCCCTCCAGACTTGTGGCTCTTGCCACATTAGTTTTTGCATTTTTCTCTTCTTCCTCGCTCACCGCTCAAGATTGTGAAGTCTCTCTCACCCATACCGAAGGTTATACTTCGACAATTTCTTCCGTTCTCGACAATGGCGATGACTCCTACACCATAACTATTGAGGTAGAGAATGATGGTTGTATTGGCTGTAAAGCCATCAATCGATACTCGATTCAGGCCACTCCCGGGACTTATTCAGCCGTTTCGGTTGAAGCGCTTACGGGCAATTTCTCTTTCAACCATCTTGATTTAGGTCCCAATATTCGTTGTTTTCCATTTGATGGTTTTGGTCTGGTTGGTATAAATGGCATCGGAAATGGAAACGCAGGAAGCTTCTCGATTACTTATACGCTCACGGGCGGATTTCAAGATCAAGTGGTTCAGCCCAGAGCTCCCTTCTCTCCCATGCCCCTTTTATTTGCTGCGGAAGATTTTCAATCCGTTTTGGATTGCAACTCTCCTTCTAGCCCCATTGTCCCCTACTATCCGCCATTGGATGATGGGAAATCCTTTGATATTATCGGTTCGGAGTTGACTTCACTTTACAACACTTTTATTTCAACCGGCACCTACATATCGGATGACATTTTTCAAATTTCAAACTCCCGTGTAGTTATTTCTATTCAAACTCAGCCCGGTCAATACGCCAACGCCCTGGAATTGCTGACACTGGAAGAATACGGCTTGACCACAAGTTTCGGAAACGCGCAGAATAACGTGATAAATGGTTTGTACCCTGTTGAAAACCTATTGCTCCTCAATGAGCTGCCCGAATTACTCAAGTCTGCCAGTCCGGTTTATGCCCCGCTTCGAAATGTGGGCTTAACTACTACACAGGGAGATACGGCCATGCGTAGTTTTCGCGCCAGAGATGTCTTCGGACTTGACGGGGCAGGCGCAAAAATCGGCGTCTTATCGGATAGCTACAACAGAAATTTCGACAATGAAGCACTGGATGATGTAATCAAAGGAGACCTGCCCGGAGACTCAAACTTAGTTTATTCACAAGTCGTAGAAGTACTCAGAGATTATCCACAGACACTGGCGAGCGATGAAGGCAGGGCCATGCTCCAAATAATTCATGACGTTGCTCCGGGAGCCAATCTGGCCTTCAGAACCGGTTTCATTAGTCCGGTCGACTTTGCCACGGGAATTTTAGAGCTGAACGAAGCCGGCTGCGACATTATCGTTGACGACATAACGTACATCAGCGAACCATTCTTTAGGGATGGTGTAGTCGCTCAAGCAGTAGATGCAGTCAATAATTCAGGTACCGCTTATTTTTCGGCCGCGGGAAATTTTGCTACAGATTCTTGGGAAGGTGAGTTTAATCCCACCGCCGCACCCGAAGACTTTGTCGGGGAAGCTCATAATTTTGCCGGTGAAGGTGGAAATGATATCTATCAAAGCATCACCGTAAATAGCGGTGATTACACCTTGGTACTCCAATGGGACGATGGAACTCCTGAATATGACAATACCAATTCCGATTTTGACATCTATTTGGCCGACGATGCCGGTGATATCCTGTTTGGTTTCAACCGAATAAACACCGGCGGGGTTCCTATTGAAGTATTGCCATTCACGGTTCAAGAGAACAATACCTCAGCGAACTTTCTGATCGTACGTGAATCGGGCTCCGCTCCGGCGTTCCTCAAGTACATCCTCTTCAGAGGTGATGTTCAGATCAATGAATACGATACCCCAAATGCCTCAACGATAGTGGGGCAAGCAAATGCCTCAGGAGCAATAGCAGTGGGCGCAGTTAATTACGAAGATGCACCCGAATATGGGGGGCTTCCGGTCGTAGAGTCTTTCTCCTCTTGGGGTGGTACTCAGGTGAATGGGATGGATCGCCTAAAGCCTGAAATATGCGCCCCCAATCGAGTAAACACCACGGTAGACTTGGGCAGCGGGTCTATAGACGGAGACATTTTCCCGAATTTTTTGGGTACATCAGCAGCTGCACCTCACGCCGCAGCTTTGGCGGGGCTTCTGCTAGAAGCACGGCAAAAGTTTTACGACAGCCCCATACTGCCCGAAGACATTAAAAACATCCTTCAAACTTCGGCACTCAATATCGGAGAGGGAGGATATGACCGAGCATCGGGCTTTGGTTTGATCCTAGCCGATTCGGCACTGAGTCAATTGGCAAATCCCGCTCCATTCCTTACGGAGCTGGTATATGACACCACTTTGGTGCCCGGCATGGATACGCTGGAACTCACCATAATCGGAGAATACTTGAAAAGTGGTGCCGTGATTTACCTCAACGGAAACCCCATTGATGTAGAAACCTCTTTGACCGGAAATACCTCTTTAGTCGCCACCATTCCTCCTACAGAAAATCCTTTCCCCACGGTACAGGTTTTCAATCAGCCTAAAGAAGGAACCAACGGACTGGATGGGGGATTGTCAAATCCATTGTTTTTTACCTCTAAAGAAACCATCTTGGTGACTATTGATAACAAATTAAAGCCATTCGGTACTAGTTTTCCCGAATTCACGGCCAACTTTAGTTTCGTTGATGATGGCAACGTATTTCCACTGGACTCAACAAATTTGACCGAAGCAGAAGTGTCGCGAATAGAGTCCATTGAACTAACCACCATTGCGAATACTTTGAGTAATGTGGGATTTTGGCCCATTGAGCCCGACTCTGATGATCCGCTCAATCCTGAAAGTGAGATAGAGGCAACGGATAGTTTGGATATTTCCCTCTTGG
>DATFKV010000531.1:0-11846 GCA_035268465.1 Cryomorphaceae bacterium
ATGGCTCGTAATAAATGGAATTGATCCCGACCGGATAAAAACCGCCGGCTACGGCGAGCGAGATCCTTACGCTTCAAACTTAACCGAAGAGGGGCGAGCACTGAATAGACGGGTTGAGATTTATTTTGAGAAGGAGTAAAGCAGAGGTATGGGTTTAACGGGAAAGAGAAAGACGACGAGATAGCTGGAAGTGGAAATTTCAATACTGCTGAGTTCTGGCAATATGATAGTCGATTAGGCAGGAGATGGAATCAAGGGCCGAAACCGAATCCTTCGATTAGCAATTATGCCACGTTTGCCAATAACCCCGCTCCGCTGCATTTACCTTCGGTGAGATCGCTCCTCCGTCGCTAAGTTGCCATGCTGCGGTACAATACTTTTCCAATAAAGAAAATACCCCGGTTGAAAAGCTCGGGTTTTTCAATACACCACAGGAATAATCTTATTGATCTCACTTTCAGTCAAAGCAAGCATACGATCAAATTGATTACCCTTTGTGACAACCGAAAACACCCGAACAAGAAAAAACTCTAAGTCATCATCGACACACCGCTCTTTATGATTTATCCTGAAGAGAGTGCTTGCATAAACTTAGCTGGCTTGAAAATCACCTCTTCTTCTTTTTCTTCTTCCCCTTTTGCCGTTGGTGAAAGGCACCCTTAAAATTGGGATCAGCTTTTTGCTTAAAACCGTCAAGCTCCCGCGCTATTGCTTTTGCTTCGCCGGGGAGCTCCTCTCCTATTTCTACTTCAACGGGCCATGGCTCCAATGGAATAACTTCGCCAAGGAATTTCTCGATTTTCTTAATCAGAAACTCCTCCGCTTTATTGGCTAAGGTCAAAGCGATGCCCTCTTTGTGAATTCTGGCGGTACGCCCTACACGGTGCAAGTAGTCTTCGGGAACTTTCGGCACTTCAAAGTTGACCACGTGGCTCACATTGGCCACGTCAATTCCGCGGGAAGTCACGTCGGTGGTTACCAGCACGCGGACTTCTCCTTTTCGGAAATCTTCCATGGCATTGATGCGGGTATTCTGAGCCTTGTTGGCGTGGAGCACGCGAACATCACCGATTTCCTTGCGGGACAGAAAAGCGGAAACACGTGTAGCCGAATCTTTGGTTCGGCAAAAAACGATCACCCGATTCCACTCTTCTTTTTCAAAAAGGTGGAGCAGGAGATTGAGTTTGGAACGGAAGTTTTCCACCCGCATCCATCGCTGATCGAGCTTTTCTACCGGCTTTTCTTTCAAGGTGCCTTCTACCCTGGTGGGAAACTCCAGAAATTCATCGGCCATGTATTTTACCCTTTCGGGAAAAGTAGCCGAGAAAAGCAGGTTTTGCCGTTTTGTAGGAATGACCTCCAGCAAGGATTTGAATTGGCGAAGAAAACCCATTTCCATCAGTCGGTCTGCCTCATCGAGAACCAGCGTACGAACCGTTTTGAGTTCCACATACCCTAAACTGTACAAATCGAGAAAACGTCCGGGAGTGGCAACAATAATCTCGCAACCCGCTTCGAGCTCTTTGGCCTGCGCCGTCTTTCCCACGCCGCCGTAAAGACATACGCTTCTGATATTGGTATTGACCGTAAGGGCGTTGAGCACGTCAAATATTTGAAGCGCCAGTTCTTTGGCGGGAGCCATGATCAAAGCCTGCGGCCTGCCATCGCCTGCCTGTTTGATTTTCATCACCAACGGAAGCAAAAAAGCCAAGGTCTTACCACTCCCCGTTTGGGCGATTCCGAGCACATCTTGCCCGGATATGGCAGGAGGAATCCCTTTTTCCTGAATCTCAGTAGGCTCAGTAATTCCCATACCCTCCAAGGCATCAATGAATTGGCGTGTTACCTTCAGGTCTTTGAATCCGTTTTGCATGGGTCAAAGTTAAGTTTTCGAAAATTACGGAGGTTTAAGACCTGAGAAACATTCGTTAATCTTAGAATACTTACTTTCGCGTGCCTACTATCAACTATGCCAGCAAACGGTAAATTTGAGGACATCCGACCTTATCGGGATGCAGAAGTGCCGGAAGTAATCAGCCGAATCCTTCGGGACAAAGGTTTTACCAATCTTCTTCGCTACGTCTATCCCGACACCCCTCTTGAACCCATTAAAGAGCGGGTAGCCTCGGTGAAGACTATCGCTGATTTTCAAGCGAAAGTGGCTCATCCTGCCATGCGTAAGCTAGTCAACGAAACCACGGACAGCATTACTGTAAGCGGATTGGAGAACATTCTAACGGATGGCTCTCATCTCTTTATTTCCAATCACCGCGACATCATTCTCGACTCAGCGATACTGAACATCATGCTCTTTGAAGCCGGTTTAGGAACGTTTGAAACCGCCATTGGTAGCAATCTTCTCGAAGAGGAATTGGTGCGTGACCTGACGAAAATGAACAAGAATTTTACCGTGAAGCGCAATGCTACGGCGCGGGAGTTCTACGAAAATTCCGTAAACCTTTCTCAATACATTCATCACACCATTTGTGAACGGAATACAAATGTGTGGATCGCACAACGAGAAGGTCGCACGAAAGATGGTATGGACAAGACCCAACCCGGACTTTTGAAAATGTTGAGCATCAACTGTGAGAAACCATTGAGCCAATGTTTCCGCGAGTTGAACATTACGCCCGTAGCCATCTCATACGAATACGATCCTTGCGATGTATTGAAGATTCCGGAGCTAAAGGCTTTGGCGCAAGAAAAGAAATACGAGAAGCAGAAAGGTGAGGACTACAATAGCATTTTAACGGGGCTTACCGGCTATAAGGGTCGCATTCACCTCAGCATTGGCAAGCCTTTGAATGAGGAACTCAATCAATTGATAGACTTCTCCAGCCCCAACGATAAGCTCAAAGAGCTGGGCGAGATCATTGATCAAAAAGTCTACGGTCAGTATAAGCTATGGCCTACCAATCACATTGCATTTGATCTACTCGAAGGTGTCACGGATTCATCCAACTACACCAAGGAAGAAAAGGCCGCTTTCATGTCGAGGATGGAACGTCAGTTGGCACTACTGGATTTGAATTCTGAAGAAGATCGATACTTCTTGTTGAACATGTATGCCAATCCGGTAAAGAATTTCAATACCGTTAGTACTGAAGGTCTAGATCGAACAAGTACTTCAAGCTAAGACCGTAAGAAAATAGATTGACTTCGTAGGCATCGCGATCAAAGGTCGGAAAAGCAGCGTAGCGAATGATTGGCTCTATTCTGATAGCTGACCGTCGTTCGATGGCCCATTCCACTCCTGCACTTACAGAAGCTGTCAAATTAAAATCAGCTGGTTTTGTGTCGAAGTCATTGTCGAAAGACTCTTCCAATCCTGAATCAAATCGGTAGACACGGGTCGATGTAGCCTCCAGGAGGTATTCAGGAGTGACCCCAAAGGCCCAGGTAAATCTCCATTTTTTTCCGCTTGACACAAATGCCAGTCTCAAAGGAATCCCGACAGATGTAAACCTGTTCTGCGTTTCGATCTCTTCAGTTGACTCAAATCCCGGATCTTCCGAATTCACCAAACCCATGGCCAAGAGGGATTCATTGCTCAAATTTTTCAAAAGAGAATTGTAACCGTCTCGAGATATACTGAGGCCGGTTTCAAAAAACATCTTTCTGGAGAATGGTTTTATGAAAAATGCTTGAGCCGTGTACCCGATGATGGGATCGTTCAACTCATTGCTTTCATCGATGAATTCATCAATACCCGGGACGAAGTCTGTTTTGACCAAATTTCGAGTAGAAATCTCGGGAGAGATTCCAATCCCGAAATTTTGGGCTTTGCTTTCCGCAAAAATGAAAATTACAGGAAGTCCACTAATAATAGCAGCTTTAAAAAGGTCTCTTAACTTCATCATTGGTCAAATATGGCCCGTAATATAGAAAAACGGTTCGATAAAAATTCAACCAAATTGAAGAAAGGAATGAACGGCTAACCGTTATTAACTCTTCTCCCAGCCCAGAATTTCGTCAATGGTATTTACGGAAACCGCGTGGTAATTTCCTCTGGCCTTGGCATAAACTTCTTTTGCCCATGCTTTGTGTTCAGGGGTTTTCGCTAACTCTGAATAGAGTGGCTTTAGAAACTTTCTTCGTCCTACTTTCAAAAGGAAGCCTTTAAGCTGTGGAAAGGCTTCTTGGTAATCATTTTCAATGGCCTTCTCAAACCAGACCGCCGCGATTTCACTATTGTTGGAATCAGTCAGCTTGAATTCACGATCAAGTTCGGCCAAGCGCTCTTTACCAACATTCTCAGGAATAGCTCTCAAGAAATACAACCATTCATGTGTGGTCCATTCAGCGGTGGGCAATTCATCCGTCGACATGGTTTTATTCATCCAAGCCGTTCGAGCACTGTCTACCGCATCAAAGCGAGTGGATTGAGGTACGGGATGATCATCCGGTAAGCCGGGAGAATAAATCCACTTGGCCAAATCGGGCTTTTCGTCCAGCTCGTTGAGCAGATTGGTATTAAGGTATTCGATAAACGACTCGGTGGTCATAGTTTGGAAAGCGTTCTGCTCGAAGTAATTTTTCAAGAAAGCATCAAAACGCTCTCTTCCCACCAGTGATTCCAGCCATCGCAAAAAGAGGTAGCCTTTTTCATAAGCGATATCGGTCATCCCATCATCGGGATTGCGCCCCTCCAAGTTGAGTTTCAGATGAGTGTCTTCACTGCCTTCGCCAAGGTCTGTAAGGGTATGTTGAAGGTCTTGGTAACCTAACTCGTTGAGCATGTTTGCATAACTCTCGCCGTAAACTGATTCCATAATTCGCTTTTCGAAATAAACGGTGAAGCCTTCGTTGAGCCAGAAGTCATTCCAAGTGGCATTGGTCACCAAGTTGCCGCTCCAGCTATGCGCCAATTCATGTGCGATGAGAGAAGTCAATGAGCGATCGCCTGCAATAATCGTGGGAGTGGCAAAGGTGAGCATGGGATTTTCCATTCCCCCGAAAGGAAAACCCGGAGGCAGAACCAATACATCGTATCGACCCCAGCTGTAGGGGCCATAAAGCTCTTCGGCAGCCAAAAGCATTTTCTCCATATCGGCAAATTCGTATGCGGCTTCTGCCAACATCCCGGGCTCGGCGTAAACGCCGGTGTGTTCTCCGAGAGATTCGAAGGCCAAATCTCCAACTGCCAAAGCCATCAAGTAAGGAGGAATGGGCTTATCCATTTTGAAGGTATACACGCCCGATTCATTTGTCTCTGTGGGGTTTTCGGCGCTCATAACGGCCATCATTCCCTCAGGAACCGATATGGTGGCATCGTAAGTAATGCGCAAGGCGGGAGAATCTTGAATCGGAATCCACGAACGCGTCAGGATGGCCTGCCCTTGCGTGAAAAGAAAAGGAGCCTTGCCGTCATTGGTCTGTTCGGGATCCATCCAAAGCAAAGCCGATGCGTCGGGAGAGGTGGAATAATCAATCGCTACTTTCTCCGTTTCGGCGTTTAATTTAACAACGAGTCTCTGTCCGTAGTCGTTGCCATCTTGCATGCTAAACTGAAGATCTTCATTGGTATCTGCATCTCTGGCTGCAGTAACGTTCAAACCGTCGGCATCGAGGTACAAATCACCGTCTTCGTTTCGTTCCAAATCATACACTACGGTTCCCGCAAGTATTCGATCTTCGAAACTTACAGACAAATCAATGTCCAGATGGGTAGCTGCGATTTGATTGGGTTCAGAAAAGCTGTGGGTGTCTTCCGCATATTTGGTTTTCATGAGTTCAGAGTTTTCTTGTTCAACCGAAGTGTTTTGGGTGTCCTCACAACCTATCATCAAGAGGGCCATTGCGACAAATGCAAACTGTAGTTTCATAGTTAGTTTGAGGGATTAGACTCTGTTTCTTCTTCAGGAAGATTCAAAAAATTATTATCGGGATTTACATCAGCCATACGCCGCGTAGAATCGATTTCTACTCTTTCTATTTCGCTGACATTTTTGTCAATGGTCAAAGTGTATTCGGGATGTGTCCATGGCCAATCTTCGGCTACGGAAAAATCAACCCCATCGGGAGATGGCTTGGAACCCCGCATCATTCGCAAAGGAATATTGATCACCTCAGTCGAGCCATCTTTGAACGTAACATAAAGATCAATCGGCATGGGGAAATTCCCTAATCTCTTAAGTGTAATTTCGGTTTGATCAGCGGTGGCTTCAACTCCACCGATGGCGTAGTCAATCACTTCAGTCGTATTGAGCATGTAGTTCAAATACCATTTTAATTCGATGCCGCTCACTTTTTCCAAGACGTGCACAAATTCATTTGGACCCGGATGCTTGTAACTCCATTCATCAAAATAGCGCAGCATCCCCTTTTCCAAATTTTCCTGCCCCAGCACATAGCCCAGTTGCGCAATAAAGACTGCTCCTTTTGAATAAGAAGCCGCTCCATAGGCATAATTCGTATTGTAGTGATCCGCCATTTTTGACATAGGTTCTTCTCTCCCGCTCTTGGTGAGACTAATGTATGAATCATAGTATCGCGCTCTTCGCGTATCCTCATCGGGGTTGAAGAGATGGCTCATTACTTTGCTTGAAGCAAAAGAAGTAAAACCCTCATCCATCCAAGGGTACATTCCTTCATTGGTCGCCAAAAGCATTTGATACCAAGAGTGCATAATCTCGTGAACGGTGACGCCGACCAAGCTGCTAAATTTTCTTTGGCCCGTAATCATGGTAGCCATCGCGTACTCCATTCCACCATCGCCACCTTGAATAATGGAATATTGCGGATAGGGATATTTGCCATAGTGTTCATTCGCATAGGCAAATATTTGCTCGACGTATTCGGGAAGCATCCCCCAGTTTTTTCTCAGGTCTTCGGTATCCTTATACAAGTAGTGAATGACTGTCCCGTCTTTTAAGACCTGCTGCTCGTGAGCATATTCCTTATCGGCAGCCCACACGAAATCGTGAACATCTTCGGCCGTAAAATGCCAGGTCAAGCGAGAGCCTTCCGGCCGCTTCAACTTCTTCCCGGGCTCTTGGTAACCGTGCCCTACTTCTTGAGGGTTTTCAAGAACTCCGGTTCCTCCTATGGTATAGGCGCTGTCGATGGTAATTTTTATATCAAATTCCCCCCAGACTCCGTGAAATTCCCGACCGATATAAGGATCGGCATGCCAACCCATCTCATCGTACTCGCTGATCTTGGGGTACCATTGCGACATGCTGTAAGCTACTCCTTCTTTGTTGAATCTGCCTGAACGGCGAATTTGAGTAGGTACCTGACCTTGAAAGCTCATGCTGAATTTTGCTTTCTTTCCCGGAAGGACAGGCTGAGCCAATTCAACTTCGAGGATGGTTCCGCTTTCGCTGAAGGTCACCGGATTACCATTCTGCTCAAGGGAAGAAACACGGAGGTAACCGATTTCTTCTTCCGATAATTGAGCTATGCGATCGGCCACACGCGGATCGGGATCTTCGATGGTTCTCGACCTTACGTCCATCATACTTTCCGGCTGAAAAGCGTTGAAGTAAAGGTGAAAATACGCTTTGAATAAAGTATCAGGTGAGTTATTGTAATAGGTCAACTCTTGCAAGCCGTCGTAGCGGTGATTGGTATCGTCAAAATCGATTTCCATCTCATACTCCGCTCTTTGTTGCCAATAAGTATCCTGCGAGATGGCTTCGATGGTGAAAAAAAGAAGCGCAATTCCGAATAGTATTCTCATGAAATTTTTTGAATTGGCCACAAATATACACTTTCGCTTGCCTCGAGAGGGGTCGGTTCCGGTAGAGAAATGTTAATGAAATTGAAAAGGCGCTTATCTTCGCACCACATTTCAACATTATTCCAATGAAATTACCCCGCACTTTTTCGCTGAAAGAAATAGCCGAGCTCGCCGGTTGCAAGTACAAAGGATCTGAGGACCACCCCATCAACGGAATCAATGAAATACATGTGGTGGAGCATGGCGACATTGTCTTCGTAGATCACCCCAAGTACTACGACAAGGCACTACACAGCGCCGCGACGACAATAATTATCGACAAAGAAGTTGAAGCTCCTGAAGGCAAAGCCCTTTTGGTTCACAATAGACCATTTGACATATTCAATAAGCTGAATAAACATTTTATGCCCGTTCAGGATTGGGAAGACCCAAATCCACAAATCGCCCCTTCAGCAACGATCGCACCCGGAGTGGTAATCGGACAGCGGGTTAAAATCGGGGCGAATACCGTTATTCATCCCAATGTGGTGATCTACGACAATGCGGAGATCGGTGACAATGTGGAGATTCACGCCAATACGGTGATCGGAGGCCATGCCTTTTACTACAAGAAAGACGAGCGCTTCAATAAGATGCACAGCTGTGGTATGGTAATCATCGAAAACGATGTAGAGATTGGTTGTGGCTGCACCATAGACAAAGGTGTAACGGGAGCCACCATCATTCGCGAAGGAACCAAGATCGACAATTCGGTGCACATCGGTCACGACACGGTGATCGGTAAAATGTGTTTGATCGCGGCACAGGTAGGAATTGCCGGCTGCGTAAACGTGGAAGATGGCGTAACTCTGTGGGGACAAGTCGGGGTAAGAAGCGATATTACCATTGGGAAAGATGCCGTGGTATTGGCCCAAACGGGAGTTTCGAAAGGATTGGAGGGTGGAAAGACCTATTTCGGCAGCCCTGTAGCCGAGTCCAGAGAAAAACTGAAAGACCTGGCCAACACCAGAAAAATTCCCTATATCTTAGAGGAACTGAAAAAGCTCAAGGTTGACGGATAGATCCAATAACGAACAAAACACAAGGCAGCTGGAAAAAATGGATCAACGTATCGAGAAATACGAGAACCGGATTCAGAAAAACAAGGATCGAATCAATCGATTGAATTCCAAGTTGGACATTCTGCTTGAAACCACCAACGCCATCAACAGCAATAAGAGTACGCAAGAACTCTTGGAGCAATACCGCAGCACCGTTGAGCACGATTTGCAGATAAGAAGACTCGTCCTTTTTATGCAGATCGAAAATATTTGGAGCTGCGCGTTGCAGTACGGAGTTGACGAAGACTACAGCGATGATATCAAACTCTTTGAACAGATCAGCAATAAGAACGAGGTCGTTTATTTGCGTGATCAAAAGGACGAGAAGCTCAGAAATTTTGATTTTCTGATCCCCGTTTCTAACGATGACAAGCCCCTGTGCTATGTTTTAATCGGCGATATCGATGACAATGAGATTCGGATGAGTCCATCGATCAAACACCGAACATTCATTCAAACACTTACTAACATTGTAGCCGTTACCATTGAGAACAAGGCTCTTTTTGCGCGTTCGCTCAAGCAAGAAAGAATAGACACGGAGCTACAACTTGCCGCAGAGATGCAGGCTTTGATGGTGGGAAGCGGCAGTCAAGAGTACCCGCTCTTTGAAGTCGCCACATATTACCAACCCCATCAAGCCATCGGGGGCGATTTTTGTGATTTCATTCCAATAGGAAAAGATGAGGCCTTCTTCTGCATGGCGGATGTCTCAGGCAAAGGCGTAAGCGCTGCTTTTATCATGGCTACCATTCAGGCCCACTTGAAGGCTTTGATAGAACACACCAATTGGACCCTCGAAGGATTGGTAAAACAACTCAATAAAAAAGTGAATGAAATCTCTCACGGCGATCGCTTCGTGACTGTCTTTTTCGGCTACTTCCACTATCCTACCAGGATGCTTCATTACATCAATGCGGGCCACAATCCACCTTTCGTGATTTCATCGGGCAAAGCTACTTTTCTTGAAGAGGGCACTGTGGGGATAGGTATGTTGAAAGAGCTCCCTTTTATCAATAAAGGTCAACTCAAGCTTTCCAGAAATGCATTGCTGGTGTTGAGTACGGATGGTGTCTTAGAACTTGAAAACGAAAAAAATGAAGAGTTCGGTAGCGAGCGTCTGTGCGAGTTAATGATCGAAAAAGAACAGTATTTAGAAAAAGCTGATGACGCCATTTCTCACATCGTTCACGCCATGAATCTTCACCGCGGTAAGATGCCGTACTTTGACGATACAGCCTTACTCTGCTGCAGGTTTAAGTGACTTCTTATTTTGGTGGTAAATGGAAATGGCAACGAGCACACTCAAACTTCCCCAAACCGGTATTGAAGCTTTATCCGTATCCAAGAAATTATTGAGAATGCCGTGCAGGTAGTAAGTCACTAAACCAAGTACAATGCACATGACCACACCTTTCAAATAAGGATCGTGGTCCATTTGGTAATAAAGTTTTATACCGGTGTAGAGGCTGATAATGACAATGAGGAGTATGCTCAACACACCCGGAATACCGGATTCTGACATTGGCCCCAAGTACTCACTGTGAGCGTTTCCACCATCACCTTGATTGGTAGAGATGATCGTCTTGTCAGAACTTTTCTGGTATTTGGCGTACTCAAACATATAAGTACCCGGACCGTGGCCGAAAATGGGTTTATCCAAAAACATCTTCCACGCGCTATTCCATCGGTTTAACCTTTCCAAGTTAGAAGCATCGCTGCTAATATTTGTAATCGACTGCACGTGCTCGGCAAAACTATCGGATGAATCCTGTCGGTTTTTTTCCAATTGATGGATGATGTCATCTTGAAAGGCAAAGAATCCTCCCACCAACATTAGCAAAGTGATTAGTACCAATTTAAAATCAATTCTGAGTTTGATCAAGAAATAGATGCCCAAGGCCCCCACTAAACTAACCCACGCTGCGCGCGTGTATGATAAAATAAGACCGACTGCGAAGATGCCGGTCACCATCAGCCAAAAAAGCTGATTTAAGCTTAGAAATTTGGCGCGGGACAAATGAAAAATCACCATTGGAATCAACAAGGCTATAATGGCCCCGTAGGAAGTATGGTCTTTGAAAAAAGGAAACATGACCCAATGTCCTGCTTCTTCTGAGAAGCCATGAGAAGCATGCCCGACGATGGTATAGACGATCACCACTGCCATGCTCAGAATCAAGGAAAAGTAAAATCGTTTAATCAATTCTCGATCCTGAAAATATGAATTGATCATGAAGTACATTACCAGCACAAACCACAATCTGGATATGAGAAATTTAAGCGAAACGATAAAATCGACGGAAGTAAGTACGGTGACTGCGAGCCAAGCCAGATTGAAAAAAATGGCGACTGTCAACGGATGTTTGAGAAACTCTGACTTTTCTCTATAACCACCTAAAAGCTTAACGATGTAAAGAAGCATGAGCGCAAAGAGAAGGGGCTCGGTCGGAAAATAGAAGCCTATCCCGCCAAATGCGGACAAGTCCTCAAAATTGAAAGACAGTGGTGTAGCAAAAGCGATGAATAATAGGAGAAACTTTGTATTGTAAAAAAGCAAATAGCCCACAAAAATGGCGAGCGGCAGGACGGCCAGAATGTAAATGTCCTTGGTAAAGGCCACTCCATTAATCAGCACGTATAGCACTGAAAAAATGCCGATGAGTTTCTTCTCTCGACCCTCTATGCGAAAGATTTTTTGCAAGGTTTAAGATTGCCTGATCAAGAGAACCATGACGAGGGTGAAAAGCAGGGCCGAAACCATGGTTATCACCAAAACCAACCATCGCACCGGCCAGAATTTTTTATCTGCTACCTCGGGCTCTACGATCACGTCGGTGTAGCTCAGGCTTCCTTCAATAAGTACTCTTTGGTCAAGGTATTTCTTTGAAAGGTAATCGTATTGCAAAGTACCCATATAACTGAGGTTTTGAAGCATCCGCACCAAGCTACCCTTCTCTTGAGTGCTGGTGATCATGTCTCGGAGGTCCTTATTCACGCCAGCAGTACCATTTCGAGAAAGCGCATTAACATAGCCTCTCACCAATTCTCTGGTTTGACTT
>DATFKV010000532.1:0-9191 GCA_035268465.1 Cryomorphaceae bacterium
ATCAGCATGTTGTGGGAGTCAGCACCGCCTGACAATAGTATGCAAACAAGGGCTTTATAATCTGACGGCGTATCCCCTTTATCTAAAGCGGCAGAAGCCATTGCTTTCATGCTAATTAATGAAGAAAACAGCGTAGTACAACCCAGTGCAGCACAGCCGCTGTTTTTCAGAAATGTTCTCCTACTGGAGACGTTTTTATTGTATTTGGTCATGGCTTATTTCTGTATAGTGTAATCAGGACTGATCATAATTAAAAACATGGCGAGTTCTGTTCTTTTCTCCAAAAAGTCAGGCACTAGTTCAACTTGATTCAAAGTTTCAATGACAATCTGACGCGTTTCTGCGCTGAGTCTACCATGACACAACAAATAATCGAGATAATTAACCAACACTTCAGGATCTTGCGCCATACTTGCCAGGCCTTCAGATTGGAGCGGAACTTCGTAATCTAGTATATCGATAGTGAAGACCTTTTTCTTTCTAACCCAGTCGTCTACCTCATTGGCGTATCCCGTAGAAGTGGCCGAATTGTGTATTTCAAACTCAGGTCCGTATAGTCCATTCTCTCTTATATCCCCATTTGGTTGATGGTCGGGTAGATAAAAATTGAATACTGATGGAGAGGCGAGCGGCCGCTGGTAAGTATTGTATTCAAAAGTAAAACCACTTGTCCAGAAATAATCTTGTGATTCCCGATCGGCAAATATTCTTGCGAACTGCAAATATCTGCCCACCGGCGACTTCAGCTTCCCATTGGCCGGATTTTCATACCACAGGCAGTCTCGTGCTTCCTCGTGTAGCAAAATAGATTTAATGACGGCTGCTAAATCTCCTCTGATGCCATCTCCATTGTCATTAAAAACCTGAGCGACATCATAAATGTAAGAAGGACTTGGATTGGAAGTAATGAGTTGCTGAATAAGCCTTCTGGCAATAAATGGCCCGACATTGGGATGTTGAAATATATAATCAAGAGCCATGTCTACATCATCTATTCCATCTTGGGAGGCTGGTATAATTTGATTTCCGAAAAGAATTTTTTCCTCTTCATCGTGATAGTCATTGTACACTGCCATTGGCACGGTATAGTCAAGATAGTTAGCATGAATTTGAAAACTGAGATCCTCTCCGGCGTCCTGTCCTTCTTGTGTCAAGCCACCTGCCCCAAAACCCGTAAAAACGCGGGATAAATTGCGGATGTCTTCCGGGTTATAGGCTGCGATAGGATTGTTATCTGAATCTTTTCTAATATTTCCGTTTTGATACAACTCATAGAGCCCGATTGAGAATAATTGGAGTAATTCTCGTGCATAATTCTCATCGGGAAAAACGTTTGTCAGCGAATCTGACTTCTGATTTCTAAAATGACTTAAATAAACTCCCATCGCCGGATGATAAGTGACATCTTCTATAAGTTCTCTGTAGTTTCCAAATGCATTGGACATTAGCATGTCGTAATACGACCCCGGTCCTTCTCCGTCATTCCGAATATTGGAATAAGCGGAAATGACAAAAATTTCGCTCAGTGCATAGGCTATTCTTTGTCTTAGTATATCCTGCCTGGTCATCGCCGCATGCCACCATGCGTATTGGAAGTGAACTCTGTTATAGTCGAATTCTGAAGAATTGTTGTTTAAGGCTTGAAGTCGTTGCGATGACAATTGATGAGACTGTCGCGTAAGCCATAACATGTCGGTTTTTGGAAGAGCCATTTGCCAATCAATCCACCCTTCAAAATCTAAAGTTTTGGCCAATTGGTTAATGTCAGCTTCCGTTCCTCCCATGCCTGCTTGAAATAAAAACCTGGCAGCCTCAGCTTTTCGGCCATCTAATCCTTCACCGTTTAGGGTCTTCTTCGGCATCGAGTTATCCGTCCATTCAGGATTTGAATAGCTACTACTGGTACTGATCAAAATATCCTCAGAGTGCCCTGCGCCTATATAATCCTCATAAATTTGAACCTGAGCATAGCCGGCGCTGACGCAAATAAGGGATAAGATTGTTGATGTGATTTTCTTTAAAAGCATGGAGGAGTTTGCTGTTGTAAGGGTAGTTACGGAAATTCTCAATGGGAGTTTCATGGAACGGTGATCGATCAATCATCGGAAGATTACAAATCAATAAGAGTTCCTTCTCATGTCCACAATGGCCATTCAGATAAAATGATGTAACCTTGAGGGGAATAACGGTTCGGGGTAAATGCTCGGCGATTCAATGTAAGATTTATTGTGAAGGTCTGTTTGATTAATACAAATCGTGAATGGGGCGGGGGTGAGAAATGGCACCTTCATACGGCAGTACAATTGAGTAAAGCCGGATATGATGTTTCTGTAGTGGCCTCTCCGGATAGCCCTTTGGCTGAGGCCTTGAAGGGGTCTGTGCGGGTGGTGGAATTCCAAATTGGCAATCTTTCATTTCTCAATCCTTTGATTTATCAACGGTTATTAAATTTTTTCAACACCGAGGCTTTCGACGCGATAATCATGAACCTGCCCCGGGATGTAAAGGCATTTTCTAAACCGGCAGCTCAAGCGGGAATTCAAAAAATCATCTACCGAAGAGGAATGAATCACCCGATCAAATCTTCGCTTGTCAATAAATACTTCTACAAGCGTTTCGTAACGGATATCATCGCAAATTCGGAGGCCGTATGTCGTAGCGTTTATCAAAATATTCCCGAGCTGGAGCAGAAAATAACCATCATCCCCAACGGGGTAAAAACGGGGGTGGTATGTGAAAAATCACCTCCTCGCACGGGTGAAATTTTGATCGGAAATCTCGGTAGGCTCGTGCACCAAAAAGGACAAATTGATCTAATTAATCTGGGAAAATTTTTTCTTTCCAAAAAAATGGCATTCCGTATTTTCATAGGTGGCGAAGGGCCGTTGCATGCCGAACTGCAGGCTGAAATCCGAAAACAAGGTCTCGAAAATCATGTGAGCATACTCGGTCAGGTGCAACCGGATGTTTTTTTTCCAAAAATTGACTACTTCGTTTTTCCATCTCGTTTTGAAGGCTTGTCAAACGCCATGCTCGAAGCTTTGCAACATGGCAAACCCATCCTCTGTTACGACGTAGCTTCCAATGCAGAAATCGTGGTACACGGTAAAAACGGGTATCTCGCGCGGCCTTATCAAATAGAAGAAATCGGAGAGTATCTCATCCATTTGCATCAAAACCCGGAGAAGTATCGCGAAATGCAGTCAGCAGGTGAAGCAATACTCAAAGAAAAATACGATTCGGATAAGCTTTTCCATAAACTAGAGAACCTCTTGAAATCAAGTTCTTAATTCACTTCTCCGTCCATCCAACATTTGAATTTGGCGGCTTTTTCACGGCTCACTATCACCTCTTCGCCTGAAGCGGGCGTCAAATCAACCTTGAGCTTTCCTTTGAAATAACGGTGAATTAAGCCAATGGATTCTTCCGATGCCAAAAACTGTCGGTTCAAGCGAAAAAAATGATCGGGGTTGAGCTGCTTTTCCAACTCGTCCAGAGGTAGTTCGATGATGTATCGCTTGCCCGATCGGTGGATGATTTCCGTAGCTCCGTCCCGGTATCGAAAATAGGCCACATCTTCCGTTTTTATCGGAATGAGTTTATCCCCCAGTCTTACCAAAAACCTCCTTCGGAAACGGTTTTCACCGTTTTCCAATGCTAACATCAGCTTTTCGACTTGCTCGCTAGGTTTGGGATGAAGAGGGGTATTGAATTTCTGAAATTTTTCCAAACTCCTGCTAAGCTCAGCTATTTGAATGGGTTTTAACAAGTAGTCAATACCGTTGGTCTGAAAAGCATCCATCATGTACTCATCGAATGCCGTCGTGAAAATTATCGGACAGTTAATTTCAACCTGTTTATAGATTTCAAAACTTAAACCATCAGAAAGCTGAATATCGCTGAAGATTAAGTCAGGGCCCTTGTGATTTTTCAGCCATTTTACGGAATCAGAAATGGAATCGATGACCTCTACAATTTCAAAATCCAATTCTTGATTGCGTAGCAGATTGTCCAGCCTTCTATAAGCCGGTGCTTCATCTTCAATAATTAAAACGCGTATCATAGTTTCACCTCTTCGTATATACCTTCATCATCCAGCACCAGTTCTACCAAAGGCAGAGCTACCATAAAATGACTATGGGTTTTAATGATATCTACATCTCGGTTAGTCAAAAGGGCATACCTGGAACGGATATTCTCCAAGCCCGTATAGGTTGATTTCCCATCGGCAGGCTTGTGTTGAAGATTGTTCTTAACGATCAGTGAATTACCTTGTTCCGAATAAATTTTTATGTGCAGGGGTTGGTTTTTTGAAACCACATTGTGCTTCACCGCATTTTCGATCAGCATTTGGATGGTTAGCGGTGCAACGTATTTTTCTTGGTCAACTCTCGTTAAATCTATTTCAATTTCCAACCCCTCTTCAAAGCGCATCTGAAGGAGAAAAACAAATGCCTCAGAAAACTTTATTTCCGTGCTTAACCTCACCAATTCCTTGTCTTTAAATTGCAAGATGTACCGATAAACCTCCGAAAGTTTTTCAGTGAATTTTGCCGCCTTGTCTTTATTTTCGTGAATCAGTGTAACCAGTGTATTTAAGCTATTGAACAGGAAGTGAGGAGAGATTTGGTTTTTTAATACGCTTAGTTCAGACCGCAGTTGTTGACTGCGCAATTGTTCCGTTTCGATGGTTTGTTTTTTCCACTTGGCAAAGAAATACCCCGCTTCGTAAAGGGTACCCACTATGGCTGTAATAATCAAGTTTTTCAGGATGTTTCCCCCTGCTTCATCTTCCCAAAAATCTTCAGCCCCCGAGATATCGTTGAGCAAATTGCAGAGTAAGTAGTCCGCCAGAATATTGAAGGTGCAAACGGCAAGGATCGTGGTCAGTATACGCTTGTGTGTGGAATCCAAGGCAGGCCATCGACGACGAAATAATTTGATCAGGTAATAGTCTCCATTCCACATCACCGTGGTAAAAAGCAGAGCCGAGAGAAAGTTTTCCATGGCTATTGGCCAACCGCTATAAAGCGATGCAGCCAATAAAGCTGCGATGGGGATACCAATAATCCTCGGCCAAGGCTCTTTGATGAGAAATGACATTTTCATAGAGATCAAATTACAACATTCTCTTTCAGATAAACTTCTAAATGTCTCGCGATGCCGCAATTACTCTATTTGAAACGGCACTGTTTCGAGTTGAAATGGAAAAACGGCGATTTCACGCCTGTTTTCAATTCACTTGATTAATTTCTCGCTTCAACTATCTCATCACAGGCTTCCTGAGATCTTCCTTTTTACTGCGGCATGTCCAAAATAGATTTGGCTTCAAATCAATATACTCGATATGAAAACGCTTGTACAAATTGCTCTTTTCCTTTTACCGGGAATGCTGTTTGCCCAGACTCAAACGGTCAAGGGCGTCATTAAGGATCTGGATTCTCAAACTCCCTTGCCCGGAGTAAATGTGATCCTTCTCGAATCCGACCCATTTCTGGGAACCGTAACCGATATGGATGGCAATTTCCGACTCGAAAATGTGCCCGTTGGTCGCCGGAACATTCTGGTGAAGTTTATCGGATACAAAGCCCGGACGATTCCCAATGTCCTGGTGACCGCCGGAAAGCAAGTCGTGCTGAATATCCAACTCGAAGAGTCAGTTGAATCGCTCGGCGAGGTGGTGATTACCGCCAATTCAGACAAAGACCGACCCATCAACGAAATGGCCAAGGTGAGCGCCAGAACCTTCAGCTTGGAAGAGGTGACTCGCTTCTCAGGTGGCCGAAACGACGTGGCGCGATTGGCCACAAACTTTGCCGGAGTGAGCTCAGCCAACGATTCCAGAAACGATATCGTGGTGAGAGGAAATTCTCCCACCGGTTTATTGTGGAGAGTCGAGGGGTTGCCCATCGGAACCACCAATCACTTCGCCACCTTAGGAACGACCGGTGGCCCGGTGAGTGCCTTGAATACCAACTTGCTCCGCACCAGCGATTTCCTAACAGGTGCTTTTCCCGCAGAGTACGGAAATGCCAATGCCGCCGTTTTTGACGTGAAGTTTAGAAACGGAAACTCCGAAGAGTTTGAATTTACCGGTCAGCTCTCTGCTTTCAGTGGGGCAGAAGTCATGGCCGAAGGGCCTTTGAATTTCAATAAAGGAGCCTCTTTTCTCGTGTCGTACAGATACGGCATAGCCAGTCTCGCCGCCACGGGGACATCGGCGATTCCCTATTACCAGGATCTCTCCTTCAAGTTCAATTTCGGCGAGACCAAACTCGGTCGCTTCGAGCTATTCGGGATGGGTGGATTGAGTAGCATTGATTTTATCGGAAAGGACCTTGACGAAAACGATCTTTTCGCTGACCCTACGGTTGATTCCTACGTCGAAAATCAATTGGGGCTCGTCGGACTCAATCATACCATTCTCTTCCAAAATAAGTCCTATTTAAAAACAACGGTGGGTGCCACATTAATGGCCAGCTATTTTGATCAGGACAACTACGTGGAGGGAACCGATCTTTCTCAGAAATACCGCGCCACGGAGGCAGAAGACGAGGAAATGCGCTACACCTTGTCCACTCAATACAATCGAAAATACAATGCCCGTTTCAACCTGAGAGTTGGGGGCTTACTTGAAGTATACGATTTGCGGAGCAACGTTTTCGATCGCGATATGCGCGTAGACATTCCCGATAACAATGGAGATGGTATTCCCGACTTCTTCATTCCGGTGAGGGAGTTTAATGACAACACGCCATTAACACAACTATACGCTCAAGGGGAGTACAAATTCACCGATAATCTCAGCTGGACTTTTGGGCTGCACGGGCAGTTTCTCGAAATTACGGGAGATGCCATGGTAGGCCCGCGAACCGCTTTGAGCTGGCAGTTTCAGCCAAAACACCGCGTTTCTTTGGCCTACGGACTGCACGGCCAAATGGTGCCGCTTCCCATCTTGCTCTATGAAGAACCGATCGCCGACAATCAGTTTGAACGAACCAACGACGAGCTGGAATTCATCAAAAGTCACCACGTGGTTTTGGCCTACGATTACACACCCGCCGCAAGCTGGAGGATAAAGACCGAGGCCTATATTCAGAGCATTTTCGATGCTCCGGTGGAACGGTTTTCTTCCAGCTATTCAGCCTTGAACGAAGGGGGAGATTTTGTCTTTGACGATAGAGGTTCACTGGTGAGCCAAGGAACGGGAGTAAACTACGGTCTCGAGTTGACCGTCGAAAAATTCTTTAGCGAAGGCTACTACGGACTCGTCACCATCTCTCTTTTTGATTCGCAATACGAAGGAAGCGACGGAATTGAAAGAAACACCGCCTTTAACAACGGATACGTAACCAATGCCCTTTTTGGAAAGGAGTGGCCCGTCGGTGAGGAGAAAAGAAATGTGGTGACATTCGACACGAAGGTGACCTACTCGGGAGGGCGCCCCTACACGCCCATCGATCTGGAAGCGACACGCGAAAATGGGGGTAGACAAGTTCTCCAAGAAGACTTGGCCTTCAGCGAGCAGTTTTCAGATTATTTTCGTTGGGACGTGAAGTTCGGCTTCCGTTTGAACGGGAAAAAGAGCAAAGTGAGCCATCAATTCTTCGTGGATCTTCAGAATGTGACGAATCGCGAAAACATCTTTGTAAAGCGATACAATCCGGTCACAGACGAAATAAACGATGTCAATCAAATCGGATTCTTTCCCGATGTGATGTACCGCATACAATTTTAGGTTGGTTGTTTTTATAGCGAGAAGGCACCGCCAATAGAGAAATCTTGCGGCGGTGTTTCTTCTTAAGTAAATACGAAGAACAAAACAGTCAGTGCCACCAATGAGAATATAGAGGCAATTTCCCAAATTGTGGAGCGCTTCGAAGGTTGTTCTTTTTCAGGGACTTCCTTTCCTCGAACGGTTTTGAAATTCATCCAAGCGATAACAGGAGCAGAGCAAAAGGAAAGAATGGTCGCAATATCGACCATTGTGGTCATCGAGGTGGACAAGAAAGAGAGCAGGGCAAAAGAGCCTGCCGCAAGAATAATTAGGAAGGAAGGGTAGGCCCAATTCTTTTCGTTGCCAAAGGCAATTTTTCGGCATTCGGCCAATGAGCGTGGTATGGCATCCATGCACGTAAGGGTGGTGCTAACCATCGTAGCCACTGCCGCCAGACCTACAATGTAAAAGGCCCATTGACCCAATTGGGTCGTGTACATGCCGATCAGCATATTGGCGAAAGCCACGCCCGAAGAGGGAATTTCCAAATTGCTTCCGTACAAGATCAAAGCTCCCATGCCCAGGAAAAGAATGCCCATGACCATGGTGCCCCAATAACCGAAATTGAAGTCTCTCAAAGATTCTGCTTTGCTTAGGTTTCCACCCAATTCGGCTTTTTTCTCCAGTGCCCACAAGGAATGCCACACGGACAAATCGAGGGGAGCGGGCATCCATCCCATTAGCTTGACCAGCATAGCGAGGAACAACCCGTCGAAAACGGGATCCAACGCTTCGAGTTTCGCTGCAGACGGGTCGAAAAGAGCCGAGCCGAAAGCGACCAGCGTGCAGATCGTCAGCAAGAGAATGATCAGCTTGATAAATCGATCCAGCCATTTGTACTGGCCGATCAGTAAAATCACTACTGCAATGGCCAAAATTCCTCCCGCAACAATTTGCGGTGAAGCTTCTATGCCAAAAAAGAAGGCCGTGACTCCACCGGTTACCGCTACGATGGCTGCGATGATAGCAAACATGGTCCCGATGGTGAAAATCAAAAACAAGGAAACGAAGACTTTCCCTCTTTTGAAATATCCCGCAATTAGGCTCGTATTGGTTGAGAGGGCGTAGGCAGGTCCTGCCTTGAAAAAAGGATATTTTGCCACGTGAATGAAGACAATTGCCAAGATGGGCCACCATCCATAGGATGCTCCCGCTCGGGTAGATTGCACCAAGTGTGAAACGCCAATGGCTGCTCCGGCATAAAGCAGTCCGGGACCCAGGCTGCTTAGCAGAGTGGAGATTTTATTCTTTTGCGACATCAAAATATCAGGGGAACAATGTAATACGCGTAAACGGAAATAATTAGGGTGACGAGAATATTCATAACGAATCCCGCTTTCATCATCTCTTGCATGGTAATGCAATTGCTGGAAAAAACAATCGCATTAGGCGGCGTAGCAATGGGGAGCATAAA
>DATFKV010000533.1:0-4983 GCA_035268465.1 Cryomorphaceae bacterium
CTGCCAATGACGAAAAACGCGATAAGATCATGCCGATCAACGAATCGAATAATCTGGCCGTTTTGGCCGATGCCCTCAGATACTTCTACGACAAAACGGGGAGCCGGGTCACTTACGAATACATCATCTTCAAGGATTTTAATGATACCTTGGAGGATGCGCGCGAACTCGCTGAGTTTGCCAAGATCGTTCCCTGCAAGATCAACATCATTGAGTACAACCCCATCGACGACGCCGAATTCAGGCAAGCCGATCCCGAAAAAGTAGACGCTTTCGCGGAATTTTTGGAAAGCAAGGGATTGATCGTCAACGTAAGACGCAGCCGGGGAAAAGATATCGATGCTGCCTGCGGTCAATTGGCCAATAAAAACAAGGCCGCCTTGAAAATTACCGAGTGATTACTTCAAACCACACGACTATGTAGTGCTTAACAATCCCATCCCAAATTAGCTAAAAGGGTGGCACACCAAAAACCTCCTCTTTCTCAATATTCAACACTCTCTACTCAATACTCAACCCCATTCTCAAAACCCGAATCCTATTCTTATACCCACTTCCCAACCCAAATCGATTTCGTTTAGATTTTCAATGGAGTAAGCATCGGGATTGTTGATCGATTTCGTGCGAACGATGTCGTAATTTTTGAAACGAATGGCAGGACCGGTGTAAAAATCAACGAAGACATTGCTAGTAAGCGGAAGCGCTTGGTACCCCACTTTTAAAATGATCGATACCGATTGACGATCGTCGGTGTAAGAAACATCGGTCAGTGTGCCCGTAGTATCTATCACTCCGAAGTCTTTTTTGTATCTCCGATAATTAGCTCCTACAGCGAGATAGGCTCCTCCGAGCTCTTCGTAGTCTTGAAAATACCTTCGAAATGAGAGTGAAAGACTGGGGCCTGTTCTGATATCCACATTGCTACCGAGGTTATCCAGCTCATAATCAAACCATCCGGAGGCATAATTTCTTCTGGTGAAGCCCACGCCGACCTCTACACTATATCGGCCGGTGAGTAAGTGTTCGTAGTAAAGTCGGTAATCGCCAAAAATAATCTGAACCGGATCGACCTTTATGGCGTTTCTGATGCTGTAAATACTATCCAAACTGTAATACCCCTGATCTTCGGCTTCTCGGTTTTGCCCAAAAGTGCTTAAGGAGATAAACGTAAGGAAGAAGAGAATATATTTATACCTTCCTTTCACAATGACACGGTTTTTGTAATAGCCGCGAAGATATAGAGAAATCCATGCGCCTTCGTTCGATTTTATTTCTTGTCCTACTCTCTTTTTTGGCTTCTTCCATAATTGGTCAAGATGAGGATAAATTGGAGTTTTTTGTGGGTCCTGAATTAGAAGAACAAAGAGGCAATAGCATTTGGAAAACTTTTGGCCATAGCGATGATTTCTTCTTTTGCATGCGTGCCGATCGCCGAAAAAAAGGCCAATTCCTCATCGAGAAAATAGGAGTGGACAGTCTTACAGTGTTGAAGACAGTCCAATTTCAACTTAGCGAGGTCAGCGGAAAGCTGCCCGTTATGGCTTACCCGATGTCCACGAAAAATGCCAGTTTCTTAATTGCTACTGCTGAAGATCAGGATGGAAGCGACATATTTATTATGGCCTATTCCATCACGGATGATCTACAAATCAAAAAAGAGCCGCTTATAATAGGAATAGCCGATCGCGAGGCACTTATTTCTGAAAACGGTTTCTTGACCTTCAAAAGTGAAGACGAAAAAAAAGTGGCTCTCTTCATCCCGAAAGAAAGAAATCCTGTTAGAAACGAAAAGTTTGAACTGCGCTATTTCGATTCAGGTCTGAATTTATTGGAAATCAAAAACATTGAAATCCCTTATCCATCGGCCAACGTATTGCTAGAGGATGCGGTTCTCACCCCCAACGGCGTGTTTCATGGAGTCATCTCCATTCAAAACGAATCCGAAGTTCGGATACTACCAAATTCATACGCATTGCTCACATACCATCCCGCTGAAGACGGAGTAAAAGAAAAAGCGCTCTCTCTGGGCAATAAGTGGTTCTATGATGTTAACCTGACGGTGACTCCCGACACCAACTTATGGTTGTCAGGATATTACAGCAATATGGTCGAACCTTCGATGGTAGGAACATTTTCAGTGGTGATTGCATCGGATACGGGCGAGCTTCTCGACACGGGCCTCTCTCCCTTTGATCGAGACTTCCGGCTCATGTTCAGGCAAGATATGAAAAGCGACCAAGACGATCTCGGCCTCTTTAAACTCGAGGAGGCTTTTTTGAAAAAAAACGGATTGCTCTCTATGATCAGTGAGAAAAGATTCAGTCGCGAATCGACCATTTATGAACCCGCCACCAGAATGTATACTACCGTTCAGGTACACTATTATGAGGAGATCTTGATCACCACCATTCGGCCCAGCTCAAAAATCATGGAGAATATCCTGATTCCAAAATATCAGTCGGCCTATCAGCAGTTCGGCAGATATACCTCTTATGTAAGTACTCAATGGGGTGATAAATTATTGTTTTTTTATAATGACCATTTCCGCAATGAATCCCTCTCTCCTACCGAATACAATAATTACCGATCTCTGAACAATGAAAACAACATGAATATAACTTACTGTGTGGTGAGCGATGGAAAGTTGATTAAAAAAACCCTCAAACCCGAGACTACCGACGATTATTACTTGGATGCCGGTCAGCATTACCGAACTTCCAATAGCCAAATATTGACCACCTACAAAGGCTACAAGACGAAGTACCTAAAAGTACTGACCCCTTAACCGCGCAGAGTGAGTTTGAATTGTGATATTTGCGCGACCAAATGACAGGGGTTAAAGAAATAAAAGCGCCCATTTCAGCCGAAATGGATGAGTTTGAACATCGCTTTCGAGCTTCGATGAGAAGCAACACCCCCTTACTCGATAGAATAACCCATTACATCGTAAAGCGAAAAGGGAAGCAAATGCGACCGATGTTCGTTTTCCTTTCGGCAAAAATGTGTGGCGGTATAAATGACAGTACCTACGTAGCCGCGTCTCTGATCGAATTGCTCCATACCGCTACCTTGGTTCACGATGATGTCGTGGACGATGCCAATCTGCGTCGAGGTTTCTTTTCCATAAATGCCTTATGGAAGAACAAAATCGCCGTCTTGGTCGGAGACTTCCTTCTCTCACGCGGATTACTGATGAGCGTGGATGAAGGCGAATTCGAACTACTTAAAATCGTTAGCAATGCGGTAAAGGAAATGTCGGAAGGCGAATTGATGCAAATGGAAAAGGCCCGCAAGCTCGACATTACCGAGGAGGTTTACTTTGAAATCATTCGTCAAAAAACAGCGTCGCTGATTGCGGCTTGTTGCCAAAGCGGGGCACATTCTTCCAAAACAGATCCGGAATCGCAGGAGAGGATGCGCCTTTTCGGCGAAAAAACGGGAATCGCCTTTCAAATCAAAGATGACCTTTTTGATTACAATACCAACGGGAAGATAGGCAAGCCAACGGGGATTGACATTAAAGAAAAGAAAATGACCTTGCCATTGATTTACGCTTTGGCGAAAGCCGAAAAAAGAGATCGAAAATGGCTGATCAATTCGGTAAAAAACCACCACGAGGACAAGAACAGGGTGGCGAAAGTAATCGACTATGTAATGGGTTCGGGAGGAATAGAATATGCCCGTGACAAAATGCTTGCATACCGGGATGAGGCTTTGGAAATTCTTCATACTTTTGAAGAAGGCGAGGCCAGAAATTCTTTAGAAGCCCTCGTGAATTACACGATCGAACGCAAAAAATAAACTTTTCTCATTTATGGCAATTCGCGTTTTCTTTCTACTCGCGCTGGTATTTTGCGCTTGCGACTCGGCAACGGAAACCGAAGCGGAAGACAATACCGTAGCCCAAGAGTCGGGCTCTCAAGAAATAATAGACGTAGTGGAATACCATCCCAATGGAGCAGTGAAGCTCAAAGGCAAGAGTCAAGGAGGAAAGCGGATAGGAAAGTGGGAGTCATTTTATCCCACCGGATACCGATGGAGCGAAGCGACCTACCGCAACGGATACCGAGAAGGAGACGCAGTAACCTATTATCCCAATGGCATGATGCGCTATCAAGGCCGCTACTACAACGATGAGCGAACGGGCATCTGGACATTTTACAATACTCGTGGTGCAATGGTCAAGAAGATTGACATGGACAATCCTCAGGGAGAAAATAATTTCAAAACCGACTCTACGGGACTGCGTTGATCAATAGAAATACCATAGACAAGATTTTTGAGGCGGCTCGCATTGAAGAAGTGGTCGGCGAATTCGTCCAGCTCAAAAGGGCGGGCTCGAACCTGAAGGGGTTAAGCCCGTGGTCCGACGAGAAGACACCGTCGTTTTTCGTTTCCCCCGCCAAGGGAATTTTCAAAGATTTCAGTTCCGGAAAAGGAGGTAATGCCGTCACCTTCCTCATGGAATTGGAGCACATGTCCTATCCGGAGGCGTTGCGATTCATCGCCGAAAAGTATTCCATTGAAGTGGAAGAAACGGAGATGGGACCAAAAGAGAAGGAGGACCAGAGTCTTCGAGAAAGCTTGGTGCTGGTCAACAAGTTTGCTTTGGAATCATTCGAGCAAAACCTTTGGGAAAGTGAAGAGGGAAAATCGGTGGGCCTGAGCTATTTCCGTGAAAGGGGGTTTTCAGACAAGACCATTCGCAAGTTTGCCTTGGGATATGCTTTAGAAAAAAATGACGCCCTGCTCAAAACAGCTACGGATGCCGGTCATAAAGAGGAGCATCTGCTTAACCTGGGGCTTACCAAAGAAGGAAATTACGGGAAGTACGACTTCTTCAGGGGTCGGGTTATCTTTCCTATTCGCAATGTCAGTGGTCGCTGTATCGCCTTTGCCGGAAGGACTTTAAAAAGCGATAATAAGGTAAAGTACATCAACTCTCCCGAGAGTGAACTCTACGACAAGAGCAAAACGCTGTAC
>DATFKV010000534.1:0-4678 GCA_035268465.1 Cryomorphaceae bacterium
AAAAGCGCGTGGCCAATACCTCGCATTTCTCAATAGCGATGATGCCTATTTTCCCGAAACGGTGGAGTGGGTGAAGGCTTTCGCCAAAAGCACTGAGGCTTCGATCATATACGGCAATCTTCAAAAGGAGAGAGAGTTGGATGGAGAGATTTTGACCCGTCTAGAAAAACCCAATTTGGAACTCATGCCCAAAACCATGGGCGTTTTCCATCCCACTACGTTCATCAAAAAAGAACTTTTTGAAAAGTTCGGAGCATACGATCTCCGTTTCAAACAAGCGGCAGATTACCATTGGCTCTTGCGCGCCTATTTGGAGAAAGCAGATTTTCAATTCCTCGATAAGGCCTTGGCAAAGTTTAGTACGGGCGGGGTTAGCAATTTTTCGTGTGAAACATACCGAGAGGCAGCCATCATCCAAAAAGAATTGGGTACGGGAACACACGCCGAAATGGAAAAACTCTACGAGCTCTGCTTGAAGAAGCGAAAGAGAAATACCTTGGTTGCAAAATTGGCTGAATGGCCTATCCTTCGCGATATTTACCGCCATCAGATAAAAAAACGCTGGACTTGACTCGACTTTTTGAATACCTGCTTTCCTTTCGCTACCGCTTCAATGGCTGGCTTCTGGGCATCTACCTCAGTGCGCTCGGATGTAAGGTGGGCAAAGGTTTGAAATGTCTCAAGTTTCCCTCATTCAAGGACATCCCCAAAGGAAATATCCGTATCGGCGACCATGTATCCATAGGGAGAGGAGTAATTTTTGAAATTGCTCGAACCGGTTCACTTGATATCGGCGACCGCTGTACCTTGGGAGATTACAGTCGGTACTCATCTATTGACAAGATTTCCATTGGAAAGGCCGTGGCTACTGCAGAGCACGTCAGCATTCGCGGAAGCTTTCACCGATCGGCTCCCGATCAAAAAATCATCGATCAAGGAGATGAAGGAGCGCCCATTTCCATCGGCGATGATGTCTTACTGGGAGCTCAAACGGTTGTTCTTATGGGAGCTACGATTCCCGACGGCGCTATAATCGGCTCACAATCTTTGGTTCGCTCTAGCGATAAAGTCCATCCTTATGGTATTTTTGCGGGTTCGCCGCTCAAGCATATTCGCGATCGCCGATGAAAACCGAAGAAGTAAAAGCCTTTTTTGAACGTACCGATGTGTACCTCACCTACAACTACAATCTCCGCATTCGCGCAGAAACGGTTGGTCATTTCCTAAAGAACGATCGATTCGAACAAGTGCTCGATATGCCCTGTGGAACGGGTGATATCTCAGCCCCTTTCATCGAAAATTTCGGTCACCTCACCATGATGGATTTTTCGGAAAACATGATCGCCACATCCAAATCGCGAATTTCCCATGAGGCGAAATCGAAAGTCACTTTCATCAACGGTGATTTTTACGCCCACGATTTCGGAGCGCAGCAGTTCGACTTGGTCATGAACATCGGCATCTTGGCGCATATTGCCGATCCCATGCGCTTTCTCGATGAGTCGATGAAATTGGTGAAGCCTGGAGGCAGCCTCATTCTCCAAAATACCGATAGCGATCACTGGTTTGCTAAACTGATTCATTCTTATCTCGGCTTGCGTAGAGCGATCGGGAAGGACAAGTACAAATTGAACAAGGTTTCCGAAAAGGATCTTTTGCAAAAGGTGACGGGAAATGGATTCCATTTGCAACAAAGCTTTCGCTACAATCAGTCATTTCTGGGACTTTCCAGATTGTTCAGCAACGACTTGAAGTATAAACTCACCCGAGATTATTTTGGCGATGCAACCACACCGCGAAACCAGAAGGCAGGGAGTGATGTGACGTACTTGTTTCGAAAGTCCCGCTAAGTTTTGGTCAGACAAAAACGGAGCTCCCGTTTTTTGATTAATTTCAAGTAAATTCGAGTCAATGAAACTTTCTGAAAGAATTACGATTAATTCCGATGTGATGAACGGCAAGCCTGCAATTCGAAACATGCGGTTTTCCGTGAAGCAGATGCTCGAGTTGTTAGCTTCGGGAATGACCAAAGAGCAAATTTTGGATGACTATCCTTTTTTGGAGGATGATGACATTTCTGCATGCTTAGAATATGCCGCACGTCTTGCAGATAGCGGCTCGCGACATCGTCTCAGCGCATGAGGTTCTTGGTGGATACACAGCTTCCACCTCGGATGGCAGAATAGTTATCGGCTCGCGGTTGTCCAAGCCAACATACAACTGCATTCCCAGAAGGATTCCTTTTGAAGGATACGGAAATTAGAGAAATAGCTATTGATAAGGATCAAATAATCATCACGAAGGATTCTGATTTCGAAGATTTTTATTTCATAAAAGGCGCACCTCCTCGAATCTAACTGATCGCAATTGGAAATTGCAGCAACGCAGAGTTATTTGAACTGATTGACAAGAATCTGGAGCAAATAATTGAACGATTCAAAGAAAGTTTTGATCTCGTCGTTCTATCTCAGAAAGAGGTAATCGGTTTTAAGTGATCTTGAGTAAGATCTTCGTTCATCTATTAGTTTTTCTGAGATATTCGGTATCAATGTGACTTACTTGTTCCGGAAGAATAGGAATTCATAAATCTCTTTTGTATTTTTATTTCATAAATACGTTACGTAATTATGAAAACCTACACAAGTTCCCTGCCCGATGAGCTCTTCAAGACTCTTGCCGAGAAAGCGGCCGAATACGGAATACCCAAAAATCAACTTATCGAGAGAGCTGTGCGTGTTTACATTGAGCATCTTGACAGGGCTGCTTACCTAAAATCTTTCAAGCGAATGAAAGATGATGAGGATGTTATCGCCCTTGCGGAAGAGGGAATGGCGGATTATTTACAAAAACTGGAAAGTGAAGCAGGGTGATATTTGGTGGGCAGAACTCAATCCTGCAAAAGGTCGCGAACAGGCGGGAAGCAGGCCCGTTCTAATCATAAGCGGGAATCTCCTAAACGAGAATACTGATGTGGTAATTGTTTGTCCCTTAACAACGAAACTAAAGCGATACCATGGAAATTTGATCCTGGAAGCTTCCGATCAGAATGGTTTAACGGAAACATCTGAAGTTTCGACTTGGCAAATCAGAACGGTAGCCAAGCTTCGATTAACCGAAAAAATTGGAGCCATCCCGACAATCGAAGTTGAAAAGGTTCATCATACCTTAAACGATATCCTTAAGTTCTAAGTGAAAGTCTAATTCATCACCTGAAAATTTAATTCAGTAAGAAATGGGATTCGAAACACTTTAGTTGAAAAAGAGTATCCTTCCTTTATTTGATATTAATGGTTCCCGTGCAATTTCGTAATATTACCATATGCGAACCAGAGACAAGCTCATAGATAAAATTCGTTTGATAGAGGACGAATCGGTTTTAGTAGATTTAATCAGAATTATTGACCTTGAACTCGAATTAGCGGGTGATTCAATAGAACTATCAGAAGATCAAAAGGACTTTGTTGAGGAAGGACTGAAAGATTACAAAAAGGGTAAAACCCTATCTCATAATGAAGCAAAACGTCACACCGAAGAATGGCTTCGAAAAAAATAAGGTGGACAAATATTGCGCTCAGCGACAAACTCGATATTCTCGAAAAGCTTACGCTTTGATATTTGACGCTTGTGAGTGATAAACTGAACATACTCCTCATCCCCGAAAACTTTCCCACCGACGAAAATCCCGTAGCGGGAATTTTCATGAAGGATTACATTAAAGCCATGCAGGGTTTTGCAGAAGTTACGGTTTTCAACTCCAATCCGTGGTACCGCGGTCAATACGAGGAAGTGGAAGGCGCTCGTTGCTTTGACCTTCATCTCTTTGCGAAAAAATGGAAGTTCCCTTTTAACATTGCGGCATACACTTATTGGGAAAGGCAGAGTTTGAATTTTGCCAAAAAACTACCCAAGCCCGATCTCATTCATCTCCATGGAACGGCGCAACGAGGAAAGTGGGTAGCTGAGTTAGCTGCACACTGGAATGTGCCTTTTGCAATAACGGAGCATACGGGCCCATGGTCGGCCATTTCGGCGAGACCGGCCATCCTCAAGCGGGTAAAAGGGATTATGGAAAAAGCCGATTTGGTGATGCCCGTGAGCACCCACTTAGAGAAGGAAATCTTCGAAAGCGGAATCAAGCCCAAGCGGACGATCGTGCTGGGAAATCCCGTGGATACCGATTTTTTCACATTGCGAAAAAAACCATTAACCGTCACCAAACGCATTCTTTTCGTTGGCAGACTCGATCCGTTTAAAGGCGGTTTGCGAACGTTGAAAGCCTTTGATCAGATCAAACACGATTTTCCCGAATACCGATTGACCATTGCGGGTGATGGAATAGAAGCCGATGCTATAGCTGACTTTATCGAGACAAACCAGCTCGACTCCTGCGTCGAATTTTTGCAAAAGCAGCTATCCCGCGAAGAGATGCGTGATCTGTTTCACGAATCTACATTTCTCGTCTTCCCAAGCGAATTTGAGAGTTTCGGCTTGGTGGCGGCCGAGGCCATGGCAACGGGACTGCCAGTGGTAATTACGGATCGGACAGGGCCTTTAGATTATTCGTCGAGACAAAATTCAATCCAAATTAATCCTTTCCAGATTGAGGCTGGTTTGCGCCTATGCATCGATAGGATTACTGATTTTGATCAGGAACAGATTCGTCTAATTCTGTTAGAAC
>DATFKV010000535.1:0-9054 GCA_035268465.1 Cryomorphaceae bacterium
AAAATCATTGATGAAGTATTCTGAGATAAAGAAATCTCACCTCGGATTTTTGACTGAATTTCTAACAATAAAGCACCAATGACCCCTACCGCCTCCGACATCTACAAATCCATTCTCTACCGCGCCGCGGATATTTACGACGTAGACTATTCCGATGTGGAGCGAGATGTCGGGCAGCAATTCGACCCAATCGTTCGCTTTATGTCAGGAGCCATGGCATCTGAGCTGGAGAAAGTCTACCACGAGTTGAGCGCCACGGAACTCAGGCTGCAGAACAGATTGGCTAAGGTATTGCTTCCCGAATACTACCATCTGCCGCAAGCCGCTCATGCGCTGGCCGCCGCTACTACTCAAAGTGGTTCGGTATTGATCAAAGAAAACACCACTTTCAGCACGGAAACGATCGACAAAGAATTTAACGATATCGCTTTTTCACCGATTTTCCCCGCGAGGATATTGCCCGCTAAAGTTTCCGTGTTTGCTACCGATGATACGGTCATCCTTTCGGGGAAAAAGACCAGAATCCGAAGGCAGTCCAAGAGAAACCTATCTAAGGTCAGTAGTATCATCATTGGCATCGAGTCCAAAGAAGCCATTACCAATTGGCAGGGGGCCTCGCTTTTTTTCAACCTCACGGGTACCGACGAAAATTCGGATAAGGCATTGTTTTACGGTGCGATTGCTAAGGGGCGGTGCGCTTATCACGGAAAAGAACTCTTCCTGCGCAAAGGACTTCCCAAAGAGGAGCTTCTTTTGGAAGATCACCTCAACGGAAACGAACGGAGGCAGAATAGTATCCGAGCCCGTTATGAACGGCACTTTTTGACCTTCGTGGATACCGACATTCCTCCGGTAGAACCAATTCCGGCGGCAAAAAGACTCCAATCCTGGTACACACAAAACGGACTCGAGGATAGCGAATCGGAAAAGCTGATCGCCAAACTCGAGGAAAAGGCAGATGCACCCCTGTATTGGATGGAAATCTACCTTTCTCAACCTGTGGATGTTGCCGATGTTGCCGAAAGGTTGCGTATTCGATTAAATGTTTTTCCGGTGGTAAACCGCAGACTGAACGGGATTGAAAAAGGAGGTCACCACTACCTCAAAGACAATTCGATAAAATGGGTTGCCCTCAAACCTGAAGAGGATTTTCTCTCCATCAGAAGAGTATATGAAGAGAAGCCACCCGAATACCCGGATTTCAAGTACAAACCATTTGCAGAATTCAGGGAAGAACGAACTCCTACCTATACCTTAAGGTTTGGTGGGGTAGGAAGGTGGGATGAATTTAATGCTTGGGAGCGATTGGCCTACATTGTTCGGGTTCTCTCGGAAAACAACAAACAGGAAGAAATTATCGAGGCGGCCGCGCGTTCCCTGTCGCTGGAGGAAATGCATCAATTGCTGGGTAAAAAAATCTCCAAAGAAGCCGCCGACGAGAAGCCCACCAAAGATATTTACGTTTTGCTGCACAGCGGAGTGCAGTCATCCCTCAGGGTGCGGGTGGAATACTGGACCTCAATTGGCAGCAAGGCCAACAACGTACCCGCCAAATCCAAGTTAAGATGCCTTTCAAAAGAGAAAAGCTACTTCGATAAAGGTTCCTTGGAACTGATTTCGACGAGTAGTGACGGTCGGGAACCCTTGAATTCCATCGAGCAGCTCGATGCCTTGAAGAGCACCTTGCTAAGCCGCGGCCGCATAGTGACTCGCGAAGATGTAAAAGGATTTTGCCGCTCAATGTTAAATGATAAACTACAATCGGTTGAGGTTAAAGACTCCGTGGGGGTGGATCCACGATTTGATTTTGGCATGACTCGGAACCTGAAAGTCTTATTGACCCCAAGCAAAATGGCAAAGAATGCCGACTGGGATGGAATAGGCGTTCAAATCCAAAAGCTGCTCGAAGAAAATTCTACCGCCAGTATTCCCATCATCGTCGAAATCAACCAAAAGGTTTAAAGTGAATGATACCAAAGCTTTCGATTCAATGTTTTATCTTGCTGCAACCGATCATCACAAAGATAAACCAATGTCTGAATTAAAAGATACCCGAAGAATATCGGCGAATTTCGACATTCGCGCGGAGGCCTTAGCGGTAAATCTTCTCAAAAATTCGGCCGACTTCAATGAAAATATTGGGATTGAACAGCTACTGATCAATCCGTTGGGTGATCTGAAACGGCGTGTAACTTTCGATGTTCAGGAGGTGAAACCGAGGTATTTCGAGCAGGATACCGCTTTGCAAATAGACGTGAACAGAAAGGGACTGTTTGATACGCTGCCCGAGCAGCTTTTTCTGAGAACCGGTGTTCATAGTGACCATCCGAAGAAGAGAACCAAAGCCATAGAAGAGCAAATAAAGGAGGCGAGAAAGTTCTTTCTACCTTTTGAGCAGGCAGCCTACCACGCGTTGATAGAGATTGAGCAGCTGGAGCAGAAGTACACGGAGAAATTTCCCGAGTTTTTTGATCGCATTTGGGGGCTTCAGAATTTTAAAGATTACCTCGAGCCGAGGCAGAAAACACTGCTTTGCCACCTTCTTCCGGAGGCTTATCGCGCGGTGGGCGATTGGAATTTGACAGGGCTTATTTTTGAAGCCGTTTTGCAAAAACCCGTCGACATGACATTCTCCAAGCCGCAAGAGCTGGATATTCCTTTGGCCGATAAGACATCAGACCAAATGATTTTAGGTGATGACTCGGTCATGGGAGATACCTTTGTCGATGAGTTTCCTACCTTGAGCATTATCGTTAAAGGAATTACGGGTGCCGAATTGACCGACTTTTTGCCGGAAGGAAAAAAAAGAATACTCCTCGAAGAATTGCTGTGCGGATATTTCATCCCCATCGACGTGCCATATGAGATCAAAATCGATGTCACCAGCGACGGGTTGGGATTCGACTTGGGCGAAATGACGTTGGGGTACAACATGGTTTTGACTTAAGATCGCATGAAGGGAAGAAATAAATTAAGAAAGATATGAGGTCGATGGTCATTGTGGTATGGTCCGTTTTATTTGTCATCTCGGCCGCCTCATTGGTTTTCGTGCTCAAGAAGCGAAAGCGAAAATTGGCGAAGCTCGATTATATCTTTCCCTTGATCTATGGATTTGTGGGATTGGGTTCGGGTTATCTTCTCTTCATGGATTGGCTGGTGGAATTGCATCAAGTATGGGTGATTCGCTTTCTGTTCTTGACGCTCGGAATTATCCAAACGAATATTTTACTCAGACGAGAGTGGGCCATTCGAGATTTCTATCTCTACGAACGTGACTCAGCGCTGCCCGAAATGCTGTACACGTTCTCTCTGGCCTTTCTTACAGCGGGTCTGTTCATCATGGGAGGCACTTATTCATTGGTCAATCAATCCATTTATACCGACCCAAGCTCAAGTTATTGGGATCTTCCTTTGTTTTTTATTTTGCCCTTTTTCTGGCAAAAACTCTTTGATATGGCGGGGCATATTCCGCCAAAGACTCTGATGCAGCAATGGGCTTTTCCGCTGGAAAAAGTGAGTGCCCAAAATTGGCCGTGGCGCGATTTGATGACGGTAAATTTTCAGATGAAACGAAGTCTTCTCGATGAACATGACATCTTTGCCGATGAAGCCAAGCCCTGGATTGAAGCTCCGAAAGAGATTTCGCTCGGCGGGATTTTCCAGCTTTGCCTCCAAGAACGAAGAGGGAATAAAAATCTGATTACCATTCAGGATTTGGGAGATGAATATGACGGTGCTCCGCAATTCTTTTGGATGTTTCTGCGAAAGCCAATTTGGTACAAACCGAAAACATGGAAGAGAACGAACAGACTGCTGAACCCTGAACTATCGATAAAAGCGAATAAAATAGAACCCGAGGATATCATCGTTGCCCGCCGAATACCCGGCCACGGATTATCTGTGAATTTGACTGAAGACGAACCCGATATGGATGAAGATTCAAATAAAACCGTTATTATTAGAAGGTGAATGTTAACCAACCGCGTGTATGATCTTTGAGAAAATAAAATACTACCCGATCAATTGGGAAAATGGGATGAAGTTGAGTTCAGCTCATTTTCGTCATTTAGAAGATAGTATTGAGGATGGCTTGAGAGATGGCAGAGCCTTGGCTTCTTATGCCATCAGCAGTTATGGCCTCCTTCCCGATAGCCCTTTTGTGTTGCAAAACTCTGTAGGAGAGCGTCCACAGTCGGTTAGGGTGACGCTCAATGCCTGCCGTGCCGTATTGCCCGGTGGTTATAGAGTAGAAATTCTTCCTGAGATGCATCAGAAGGAGCAACTACCTGCGCAAATGCCGTACGTGGAATTTGTGGCATCCCCTGATACCAGATACCACATATTTTTGACGATTGATCCCCAAAAGCGTGTGCCTGCAGGTATTCCCGAAACAAGACCGATCAGGCTGCCTCATTTATGCCATGACTATAGTTTGGAGTGTGTTCCTCACGACAAAGCCAAAATGGCTTTGCAGATAGGCGCAAACAGGATGAAGGTGGCGGAGTACATGAATGGAAAAGTGGTAGAGGCATACATTCCAGCGTGCATTTCCATAAAAGGCTTTCCATTGCTGGAAAAATGGTTTCAGTTTTTTCAGAGTCAGTTGGAGAATATCACCAGAATAGCCGCTCACGTAATCGGCAACCAAAAAGTTAATTCGCCTGCCAAAGCCGCTTTTTGCATGGCTTTGATCAATCACATCAAGTCTACTCGGCAAACGTATAAGTGGATTCTTCCCCACCGTTCGCCGGTTGAGTTCGTGGCTTACTTCGGCGACTTGGCTTCACTGGTAGAAGGTATGATCGAGACGGCAGATAGAGATTTTGTAAGGAATACGCTAAAGAATGGCGACGTCAATGACCTTTCTAAAAACATCCAAGCTTTAGTCTCCCTACAAAGCATATCCCATTCCGAAATGGCGATCTACATCATCAGAATGAAAAAATTCAGCGATGCGCTCATTGCCACTTTGCAGTCTTTTGTAAAAGCAGAGCCTCCGAAACCCAAAGTGGGTGAAAGAAACGTATCAAGCGGTTAAAATAAAGAATAGTGGCTACTAGTTTTCAATGTACAAACCCGCTCTGCGGAGAAGGTGTCTCAGTTCCTGAGGGTGCGATTCAGGTGATGTGCAAGCATTGCAATACCCTTCATTTTACGGCTGATTTGAATCTCTCTGATTCGGGAAGCTCACCGAGTAAGAACATACCTGAAACGGACAATTCAGATTATGATCTCAACCCCTCCGATTTGGACTTAAGCTTTCTGCCGCAAGCTGATGATGTGGGTTTGTCAAGTGATCGATCAGAGCCTTCGGAAGAAGAATTCGCCATTCCCGGAGGGGAAATAAGAACTGCACCCAACCAAAACACAACCGAGCAAATTAGTGAAGAGATCCAAACTCAAAAAGCCGTCGGATATCTTCGAACTGAAAATGGAGATTACCTGGCTCTTAAACCCGGAAAAAACATGATCGGCAGATCAAATACGGACTTGATATTGTCAGATAACACCGTGAGCAGAAAGCATTGCGTGATTGAAGTAAACGGAGAAGGGGAAAACAGGGAGTTTATCATTTACGATATAGGACATATAGAAGACAAGCCTAGTACCAACGGTGTGTTTTTGAGTGGCAGAACGCTGAGGCTTCAAGATTACGAACGACTGCCGCTCAAAGATGGTACTACGCTGGAAATTGGAACGGTACAGCTAGTCTTTTATAAAGAAAATGGTTAGTGGACGAAACTACCATTTGCTCCCCCCCGCCCGAATAACCAACCAAAACCTTTAGAACCATGTATATCCAACTCGAGGCCCCCTTACACTTAACAAAGCCCGGAAAACGGCCTTACAATGAGGACTATGTTTTTCCGGACGGGCAAAGCTCAGCGCCTTCAAAACAAGAAAATGTCTTCCTCGTTTGCGACGGGGTGGGCGGTTCTGAAAAAGGGGAAGTAGCCAGCCGATTGGTCTGCACTGAGGTGTTCAATGCGCTGGTGGGGCGGGCCCTATTTTCGGATGAGGATATTCAAGCTGCCATCGCCAAGGCCCAACGCAGTATAGACGAATACATCGCCGACCATCATATCGAACAAACCATGGCCACTACCATGACTTTGGTGGGTTTTGAAGAAGCCGGGGCCGTGCTGGCTCACGTCGGCGACAGCCGAATTTACCACGTGCGCGGCAGCCAAATTCTTTACCGTACCGAAGATCACTCGTTGGTAAATGAGTTGGTCGCTCAGAGCCTCATCACCGAAGAAGAAGCAAGAAATCATCCTCAGAAAAACGTCATCACCAAAGCTATATCGGGTACGGACCTCCAATTGGTCCCATCCGTTCACCGGACGGCAGACATCGAGCCCGGCGATTATTTCTTTTTGTGCACCGACGGTGTCTTGGAGAGCATCGACGACCCATCTCTCGTGGAAGTTCTTTCGAATAGTTCCATTTCCAATGGTGAGAAAGTTGAATTGATCGACGCTCGATGTGCGGCAAATTCCAAAGACAATTATTCGCTTTACCTCATTCAAATTAAAGCAGTCGATTGATTTGCCTATTTTTCAGCGTTGAATCGTCGAATACATGGCATTGAAGAAAATCAGCAAGAAGTACATTTATATTCCGGCTTATTTCATTTTTGTCGCGATGAGCATGGTAGGTCTTTACGTCTGGTTAACGAAACCTACAGTCAAAGAAGAGCGAAAGGAGAGCCCGATAATCCTGCCTCTGATCGAAAAAGAGGAATCGCCCATTGTAGCTTGTTTTGAAGAAAACAGAGAACACCTGGAAGGCTTAATGCGCATTGTTCCTCCATCAGCATTAAGCAAAGAATTTGATCAAATGAGTGAGAATTGCGCTCTCGAAATCTGTACACAATTCGAAAAATTGGCCACCGGAGAGTTGACTTACGAGCGCATGATTCAATTCATGAACGAGGGCGATTGCCTGAATCAGTTGTACCTCGAAGCCATTGATTACCACAATGAAGTGCTCAGCAAAGAAAGTGTAATCGGCATTTTCTTCGATGAGGGTTCTTCTCAATTGTCGGAGAAACACAAATACAAGTTGAAGGTGATCTTAAACACCTACCGTGTGAAAGCTTCTGAGTACAACCTTTTGGTGATAGGCCGTGCCAGTGCCGGAGGGAATGTTGAATCAAACAAGAAGTTGTCGCTGCAGAGAGTCAAATCCATCACCAACTACTCCGACGCCCTGATGGATGGAGAGATGCAAACGCATTACGTCTATTTCGGTGCAGAGCAACCACGACTGGATTCAGAATTGGCGCAACTTTACCACATCCCGCTCGAAGACTACGCTAATTCCACGACCTCACAGCGCGACGAGGATTATAAAATTCGACTGAATCAGAGTGTTCTTGTGGTGATTTACGAAAAGGACGAAGATCCTTTTCAGATCTGATTAATTCGTTACCGCTAGTTGAAGAGATCATCCAGCTCATCCGGTTCTTCGGACGGCGGGTTTTCCAGTTGGTCAAATTGCTTAGGCATCAGTTTTCTACACCTTGCCAAAATAGGGTCGGTCATACCGATTTCCACGGCTTCGGAGTTCTCCTTTTCCAGCATGGACTGATACTTTTCGTAAACGGCTTCGCAGCAACACGTTTCTCCTTGTCGACCTTCTTCAGAACAGCATCCTTCTGCCAGAAAAGGACTGATTGCCATTTTTACCTGTTCTACGCTATCGCGCATTTGGTTTATTCTTTCTGCTTCAAGTTCCTGAGCTCCGGATTCTTCATTTTCCGTAGACTTCTCCACTTTAACATCTTCATTTTCTGAATCGGAGGACGAGCCGGATGGAGCATCTCCTGCACAGGCAGTGAGCAAAACAACCAGCAATAGAGCTGCAATATGCGAAATGGAAGGTTTCATGATTTAACGGTTATAAATTAAATTTCCGGGTGTGTCGCCAAGAATTTTCTTGGATGTTCTGAACGAGATAAATAAACTCACCCCGACCAGTAAAAGAATGGCAACCAATACCCAATGGCTCATAATATTGAACTTACTTTCCTCGTAAATTAAATGCTCGATAAGGTCTACGATGCCCGCCAGCAAAAATGCGATGAGTATGGCGATGAGAAGAAACACCGAAATAATCTTGAGGTAAATCGTATTGAGGAAGCTGTTGCTCAATCCGAAAGCTTTGAAGGTTCCCAGATTGGTGCGCACCTTGAATAAGTGAGTTCGAAGTAAGTTATTGACGAAAAGTATAATGCTTAATACGCCAAATGCCAGCAGGATTACGGAGATGGTCCACGTAAGGCTGCTCACCAAGGCGAAGTTTTCTTTCACTTCTATTTGCTTGGTGTCAATCTCGATCCCATCCAGGGCCATATCCTCTTTAAAGGCCCTGATTTCATTCAAATCAGTGAAGTTGAAAGCAATGTTGTGCACCAACGGCAATCTGTCGAGCTTATCGGCGCGGCAGCTGTATTCTGCCATCAATCCGAGATGCACGCCGTTTTTTCTCGCAAAGACGATAAATTCTTCAATTGATTCCAAAGACGGTGCATTGGTGGCGGGGAAGTACACAATAGCTTGCCGCCATTCACTGCCTCCTGAAGTCACGGTCTGCTGAAGCTCGGTTTCGACCGCTCGCTTGAAATAAGCCTGCCCCAGCGAGTCTACTTGGAACTCCGAAACACCGGGATCAATTAAGAATTTGCAGGCATTATCCCCATCCTTAAAATGGTCAATGTATTCTTGTCCCTCATTTGAATCATTAATGTTGAAGAATTCAATTGAACAGGCTATTTCGTAAAAGTTGGGTAGTGATTTTACAACGGCCACGACCTCTATGGGTACTACACCGCTGCCATCCATCGCGAAGATGTGCGATAAATCGGAGTTTGTCGGGTCGTGACTGAGCAAGGACATTCCTTTTTCGGTAACGATGACTTCACAGCTTTTCAGGCAGTCATCACAGTTGTAAGAAAGCCCCGGTTTCACCCAAATGGCATTTTCTTTTGATATGATTTTTTCGAAGAGTAGGTCATCAGTTCCTACCGTAGTCGCTTTTAAGGTTCTGAAA
>DATFKV010000536.1:0-2572 GCA_035268465.1 Cryomorphaceae bacterium
ACTTGCAATCCCGCTCCGGGAGTAATCAATCCGTTTTCGACTTTGTCGAGTCGAGCGGGCAGGGCTTCGCTACCCTCGGCTATGGCCACGACCCTGCGATGGGTATAGCTTGCCATTCCGTAAACGTAGAGATACCAATCTTTGTCTTTTTCACCAAAGTAGTCCGTTTCTCGCTTGGCGGTGGTAAATTCAGGATTGACCTGCATTACGGGTTCGATATCTTGAAGATTCATAGGGTTGAAAACAGGGAGTTTACGACGCTTGGATTTCGTTTCACCCTCATTGAGCACGAGTGGAGAATCGCTGTCATCCTGCTGAGCGCCATCGTTCGAATTTACAAGGTCTGTGATGGATTGATCTGATTCCGTAGATTCTAAAGATAGCCTTGTTGCTATGGTCTTAGTGCTGAAATTATTTGATGATGTCTGATCCTTTTCTCGCTTGGAAGCCGGCATCGAGTTTAGAGTGGGCTTTTTGTTTGTGGACATATTGGATTGCGGCACCAAGATCTCATTGGCGGAAGCTATTACCGATTCATCGAATTCTGATTCTTCGTACTTGGTAGAGCTCGTGGTTTTTTTCTCATCTGCAAGTTTCTTTCTCACTTGTACTTCCTCTTCTTCTTTAGTAATTCCTGAACTTCCATTCATCTCCGTCGAGGCTCCGCTTGTTTGATTTTGAATTTGACTTTCCAATTCGGCTACTTTTGAATCGACCTGATCAAGTCGATAACCCAGATATCCTCCACCGCCAATTGATACCAGTAAAAGCAACAAAAGGAAGTAGCGCTTATTCCAAACGAATCCGCCTTTCGGCAATTTTGATTCAATGCCTTCCCATACGTCAGGCGATGGCTCCTCGGTATGACCGTCGAGCTTTTCTTTAAAATAATTGTCCAAATTGTTCTCTTCCATCACCGGTCAATTTCAAAAATCAAGGCTATTTTTTCTTGCAACATATTGCGTGCTCGGTTGAGCCGTACCTTGCTGTTGCTCTCGCTGATATCCAGCTTTTCTGCTACCTCACGGTGCGAGTAACCTTCCAATGCCACCAAATTAAACACCAGCCGAAAGTCCTCGGGCAGGCCTTGAATCACCGCGGTCAAATCTTTGGCGTTCATTTCCACCGAGGGGTCAGCAGACGTGACCGAATCCCATTCCATCACCTCTTGTCCGCGACTTTGCGGTCGTCGACTTTTTTTGCGAATATTTTCCAAAGCAGTATTGACCATGACTTTGCGAATCCAAGCACCCAGAGGTGCATCGGGTTTGTATTGATGCAAATCGCGGTAGACTTTCAGAAATCCTTCTTGGAGAATATCCTCCGCTTCTTCTCGTGAGGAGGCGTAGCGCAGACACAAGGCGAACATAACACCCTTATGGGTATCGTAGAGCGCCCGCCGGGCCTTCTTCTTGCTTTTGAGGCAAGCTTTTATGAGTCGCTGTTCGTCCAGTGCACTAAAGGTAAATTCTGACGGCTACCATGTGTCTGTCTATAAAGCTTATTATCTGCGTTCCACTTGATTTAAAAACAGTCATTGACCCTAGTCAAATCCTTGATTTTTAAATCTGCGTGCGCCTTGCTAATAAACTCTCCAGATCAGACATTTCCAATTCGTGTATATACTCAAGCTATCATTTAGAGTGCCGATAATTCAGAATGGTTACAGTGAAGTTAGGGGAAAATGGGATTTTGTCTTCAAGCGATTGTGGTTTCTTCTTTAACTCGTGGATTCGACTCCATTTCGACTGCGCTCAATGCAGGCGCTCAACCACCTTCCATCCCGAATGCAATAGTAAGATGGTCTAAGGTCGCTGAGCGGAGTCGAAGCGCCGAACTGGAGCCGAAGCGCCGCTTTTACTTTCTGCTCTTCTCCAACCTCGCTGCAAAACGATTTAATAAAGTCCTGAAACGGAACGATAAAAGGAGAGCAGAAAGCGTCAAACCGCCTGCCAGCGCATACCAAATACCCATAGCACCCATTGGGGTAAACTGCGAAAGGAGATATGCGGCGGGCAAGACCAAACCCCAGTAGACCCCGAAGGTCACCCAAGTGGGAACTTTGACATCGGTCAATCCACGCAAGGCACCGAGTGCCACGGCTTGAATTCCGTCGGAAAGTTGAAAGATGACGGCTACGATCAACATTTTGGTGGCCAAAGCTAAAACATCGGGGTCATTGGAATAGAATCCTGCTAAATTTTCACGGAAGAGATAAATGATCACTCCCGCGATGGCCATCCAGTAGGTTGCCATTTTAAAAATGGTGGACCCTGCCATCCGCAAGTTGACGGCATCTCCCATTCCCGACTGATTGCCGATGCGCACGGTGGCGGCAGCACCCAGACCCGTCACCGCCATATAGCTCACGCTGGCGATGTTGATGGCCACCTGATGTGCTGCCAATGCCGTAGCGCTGATCATTCCCGCAAAGATGGCCGCCAGGGCAAAGGCACTTACTTCGAAAATGTATTGAAGCCCCATGGGTACGCCGAGTTGGATCAGCCTTTTGGCAATGTTTTTCCGAAAGGAAAACCCCGCCAGATTCAGGCCGTGTAGTTTAAATTTTTTG
>DATFKV010000537.1:0-18471 GCA_035268465.1 Cryomorphaceae bacterium
ACTCTTGATATTGACGGACCTACCATCGCGGCTCCGGCCGACATAATTATCGGATGTCCGGATGATGCAATTGCTGATCCTGATGGTGTAGAGATTACGACTTCTTGCGGTCTTTTAGGAGAAGTAGAAGTAGAAGGTCCAATCCTTACCGAAGGAGACGGGATTTGCGTTGGATCGGTTTGGCAATTCGTTTACACCATCACGGATGAGTGTGGCGGAACTGCTCAAGACTTCCAATTGGTCACTTTGGATAATGATGGTCCTACTATCATTGCTCCGGTAGATATTTTCATTGAATGCCCTCAAGACTTGGCTCCCGATGAAGAAAATGTGACTGTAACAACATCTTGCGAAATTCTTAGCGACGTTATCGCCGGCGAACCTGTTTTGGTGGAAGGCGATGGTACTTGCGATGGTTCCGTTTGGGAATATGTGTACACAGTAACTGATGAGTGTGGAGGTGAAGCTTCTGACAGCCAGTTTGTAACATTAGATGTTCCTGACCCGACAATTTTGGCTCCTGCCGATGTTACGATCGAATGTGCTACCGATGTCCTTCCGGACCCGGATGGGGTGACCTTCAGTACCGGATGTGGTATTTTAGGCGATATTATCGCTGATGACCCTGTAATCATCGATGGAGATGGTGTATGCGATGGTTCAGTTTTTGAAGTTACTTACACTATCCAAGATATATGTGGGGGTGTTAGTACGGATGTTCAGCTATTTACTATTGATACTGATGCTCCGACTATTGCTGCGCCACTTGATATTGTAGTAGATTGTGCTGAAGACGTCCTGCCCAATGTAGATGGTGTAACCTTCTCTACTCCTTGTGGTATCATCGGAGATGTGACCTCTGATGGTCCTGTTTTGGTTGACGGAGATGGTATTTGTGATGGTTCAGTATTTGAAATAACCTATACCATAATTGATGAATGTGGAGGTACTGCTTCTGACATTCAATTGATAACGCTCGATTTGGACGATCCGACCATTGTCGCACCGACAGATATTTTTGTAGCATGTCCTGAGGATATTATTCCCGATGGAAACGGGGCTACAATTACCACCGGATGTGATATTCTAGGAGAGATAACCACAAGTGATCCCGAGCTACTCGACGGAGATGGTTTCTGCGACGGATCTGTATTTGAAGTTACCTATACTTTAGAAGATGTTTGTGGTGGTTTAGCTTTCGATGCTCAATTGTTTACCCTTGACCTTGACGGTCCTACTATCGAAGCGCCGGAAGATGTAACTATTGAGTGTGCATCTGATGCGGCTGCCGACCTAGATGGTGTAGAATTTAGCACCTCTTGCGACTTGGGAGCTGAAGTAACAGCCGTAGGCCCCAACCTATTGGAAGGTGACGGATTCTGCGATGGTTCGCTTTGGGAATTTGTTTATACCGTAACTGACGACTGTGGCGAAACAGCCAGCGACGTTCAGTTAGTAACGATTGAAAACGATGGTCCGACCATCATCGCTCCCGAAGATGTAACAATCGAATGCGCTGCTGATGCTGCCGCTGATTTAGACGGAGTGGTAGTTTCTTCATCCTGCGATTTAGATAGCGATGTTTCTGTAGAAGGTCCTAACCTGATTGAAGGTGATGGATTTTGCGACGCTTCCGTTTGGGAATTCGTTTATACAGTAACCGATGATTGCGGACGAACCGCTTCTGATGTTCAAGTTGTGACAATTGAGAACGACGGTCCGACAATCGTAGCTCCGGATGATGTAGCCATTGAGTGTGCTGCTGATGCCGCTGCCGATTTGGATGGAGTAGTTGCGTCTACTTCATGCGGTTTAGATAGCGATGTAAGTGTAGAAGGTCCGAACCTGATTGAAGGTGACGGATTTTGTGACGGTTCCATTTGGGAATTCGTTTATACTGTAACTGATGACTGCGGAAGAAGTGCGTCAGATGTTCAGGTGGTAACCATTGAGAACAACGGACCTACCGTGGTTGCTCCGGATGATGTTATTATCGAATGTGCTGCTGATGCCGCCGCTGATTTAGATGGAGTTGTAGTAACAACTGCATGTGGTTTAGAAAGCGATGTAACCGCCGATGGACCTAACCTTATTGAAGGTGATGGATTCTGCGACGGTTCCATTTGGGAATTTGTTTACACCGTTACCGATGATTGCGGACGAACTGCTACCGATGTTCAAATGGTTACCATTGATAATGATGGTCCTGTATTGAATGCGCCTGCGGATACTGAAGTAGCATGTATCACTGATTTTGTAGGTGATGCCGACTTGGCTGATCTCACCACCTTCTGCGATGATGATGCTGAAGTTGTAATCGGTGAGCCTGTCCTTGTAGAAGGTGATGGAGTATGCACCGTATCCATGTATGAGGTTGTCTATTCCGTAACGGACGCATGTGGCCGAAGCGCTGAAGACACGCAAATGGTAACAGTGATAAATTCTGCCCTCGAAGTGCTGGAAGAGCCTATGGATATGACGGTGACTTGTTATGATGACATCAATCCTGATCCATTCGCAATTGAGTACATCACACCATGTAACTCAGATGTGTTTATTCAAGTAACGCCGCCTACACAGTTATGCTGCGAGTTTGACTGCCCCGGTGCTGAGTATTCAGTGACTTACAGCTTGTCAAACACTTGCGGTCAAACAGCCGAAGTAGAACAAATATTCACCATCGACAATGATGCTCCCGTGATCTTTTCATGCGGAGAAGATATGGAGGTAGATTCTGAGGAAGACATCGAAGTATCTATTGAGGATGTGGATTATGAAATAGCATGTGGTCATGAATGCGAGATCGTAATAAGCGAAGAAGCTGAAGTGATTGATAATGGTTGTGAAGGAACGGATTACGTATACACGTATACTGTGACTGATAACTGTGGTCGAAGTACTTCATGCAATCGCGTATTTACCGTGCCAAACACTGATCCTGATTGTCAGGATGATGATGCATGCGATGATTTCAGCATCTATTTTGCCGCACATGGCCCGGGTGTTGACGGATCAGAAATTTATGAAGTCACAATTGAAGACGGTCAGGCTGACTTGACTTTCCTCAATAATGTTGACTTTCAAACGCATATTGCATTCAATGCAGCTGACAACGTTCTGTATTTGGTGAATGCCAATGGTTCAGAATTCACCCTCTATAGTCCACTTGCCAATGATATTTTGGGTACAGTGGCTATAGAAGGAGATATCGATCAGCTTTATGCAGTAGAATACCGTCCCGACAACCAAAAACTATATGTAGGTGATGCCGGAGCAGATGAAATCTACTCTGTAGATGTAACTACGGGAGCTACTGAGTTTTTTGCTGAAGGTCCTGTTGAGGGAGGTGACCTCGTATACTACGAAGGCACTTTCTACTTGGCTAATCGTGCAAATAGCGAACTCTACCAAATCGTAGAAGGTGGCCAGCCCATTTTATTGGGCTCAATACCTGAAGAAGTAAATGGAATGACGCCAAACAACAGTGGTTCTAATTTCATAACTTCAAATGCGAACTTGAATAATTTCGTAGAGATTAGCTCTGATGATGGTTCAACTTTAGGTAGCTTCCCCGCATTTTTGGATGGCGAACCCTATATCTTCATCAATGGTGATTTGGCCTCTGGTTGTGCCGATGAGGATAATGAGTCAGAACTTGTTGACTCACCATCTACTGTATTACCTACAGAGGTTTATCCGAATCCTTCAGATCAGAATACGACCATCACCTTCACTCCTGCCGTTTCGGCTCGAACTGTTGTAGAACTCTACGACATGATGGGACGTCCTGTAGAAGGGTTATTCAGTCGAATGACCACCGAAGGTGCCGAGTACCGTGTAAATGTAAATACCGCTCAATACGAAGATGGCGTTTACATCTACCGAATAACGAATGGTTCTCATACGGTAACGAAGAAAATTGTCGTTAGTCGATAATTGGAAACCATAGAATCTATAAACCCAGGCCCCGAGCATTTTTGCTCGGGGCTTTTTAATGTGCCAAATTTTATTTGGCTTTTTTCAGCACGCATACGCCGGCCTCTGCCTTATTGAATGGTTCTTTCAGCAAATGAGAATTTCAAAAGATGCCATAATCGTCTTGTGTCTGTGAGTTTTTTAAAGCACACGCGAACGGTAAGCGAAAACGGCTTGAAAAGATGGACAACCGATCAGGCAAGGTTCAAGGCAACTTGACTGGCTTGGTTCCGGTAACCTCTTTATGATGGATTATGAATTAAGAATAGATTGAAGTTTACCTGCGAAAAAGGAAGTTTAAAAATTTCTAAGAATAACTTTCTCTCGGTTTTCTTGAGGTGTTAATAAGATGTGTACGGCTAAGTTGGCCTCATTCGCAAATAAATTCGACAAAACATGAAATATTATCGACGAAACTAGTTTAAACCAGATAAAACCTTAAATTTGATGACTTTCTCGCTGTGAAAGTTATTAACAAGCTATGCGAGGTGAAAGATTCTAAGTGATATTTTTAGAATTGTTATTAACCATTTTAACCTTAAAATTTAATCAAATGAAAACAGATCCTACCCTAATGTCTGGCGCGTTTTCGGAGATGATGAAAAAATTAGTCTGTTGCACGCTAAACTTAAATCGAAGTTTAGTAATAGCGATGGCTTTTGTTTTTTCTTCTTCGCTCCTTATCGCCCAAACCGAAACCAATGGCTATGAGGCCACAATTATTGTGAAGCAACAAGACTATCCCGGTGATGGTATGATGCCTCAGGAAGTTCAGGCGATGGTCTCAGAGTACAATAGCTCTTTGACCAATGGACCTTTGGGCGATACGGAACCAACAGGTACCCCGCCTACCATTGAAAATTGTCCCGATGATCAAACAGTTGAATGTTTTGGAAATGTCGGACATACTGCTTCGGAACTCGAGTATACAATAAACTGCGGAGCAAATGGTATAATTATCATTTATGAGCCGCCCGGAATTTTGGAAACCGGCTCATGTCCTGGAACTGAATACGTAGTTACTTACGACGTTTGGGATCAATGTGGAAATAATGTGACTTGTGAGCAGATCTTCACAATTGACAACCCGGGACCGGAAATTACTTTTTGCCCTGAGGGCGGAATTATCGAATCTGCTGATGAAGCCGTATCTAATGAAGATGCTCTCGAATTTACATTCTCATGTCCTGAAGACCCACTCTGTTCAGATATTTCTGTTAGCGTGGAGTATAGTGAAATGAACGAGCCCTGTGTCGGTGATATGTTCATCTATACGTACACCGTTACCGATGCATGTGGTAGAAGCGATGTGTGTGAGCAAATTTATACCATTCCTCCGGCCGACCTGGAAATAGAATGTGCCGACTCGGAAGTCGTGGAATGCCTTTCTGATATTAATCCCTCAGAAGATGATGTTGAACTCATTGGCCTTATTGAGGGCGTAGAGTTTGACGTGATGGTTGGTATACCAATGCTGATAAGCGGAGATGCCGGCTGTTCCGGCGCTGTTTACGAAGTTTCATATATGGTTTCTGATGATTGCGATCGTCAGGCATCATGCACCAGAACTTACACTCTCGAAAACGACGGGCCTACTATCACTGCGCCTGCAGATGTAATCATTGAATGTACCGCCGATGCCGTTTCTGATGTTGATGGAGCGTCATTCACCACTTCATGCGGGTTGGGTGCCGATGTAACAGCAGAAGGTCCGATTCTTGTCGAAGGCGACGGGATATGTGTGGGCTCTATTTGGAAGTATACCTATACGGTAACCGATGAATGTGGCAGAACGGCTAGTGCCGATCAAATGGTTACGATCTCCAATGATGGTCCTTCAATCGAAGTGCCTGAAAACGTGAGCATCGATTGTGGTGACTCTACTGAGCCTTCTGAGACCGGTTCAGCATCTGCTTCCGACCCTTGCGAAGGAGATCTCGATGTCTTCTTCGAAGATGAAGTCATTTCTGAAGCTTGTCCTCAAGTGATTGAGAGAACTTGGTCTGCAATGAATGGTTGTGAAGTGATGGTGAGCGGAGTTCAAACGATTACCATCGTCGATGAAGAGGCTCCTGTTTTTGACCTACTTTGTCAAATTGACTTTCAATTTACCACCAGCGAAGGTTTTGACTGTCCTTCAGATGCAGCCTTCAGCTTTGAGGTAGGCGATGAGTTTAGCGTAAGCGAAGGATATACTATCGCAGGATTCGACGCTCCTTCTCTTTCGGGATGTGTTGTTGATAACTGTACGGCTGATGAGGATTTGATTATTCGAGTTGCGGCAATTACCGAAGAAGGTGATGGTTGTAATAAGGTTTTCACGGTAGACTTTGAGGCAATCGATGAATGTGAAAATGTAGGTGGTGGCTTCAGCTGCACTTACACTATTATCGACGATGAAGCACCCGTTTTAAATATGCCCGAAGTAACGGAAGGCGAAACTTCTTGCACTGAAGTGTCTCTTGAAGATGCCGAAGCATATGTCAATGGAGAATTGACGGAAGAAGAAGCCGAGGAATTTATAAATGGCGTAAGAGCTATATTTATTGAACAAGGATTGTTTCCGGAAGGTGCAACCGATGACTGCGGCGATGCTTCGTTCGACGAAATCGATATTGCTGTGTCACTAGGCGAATGTCCTTCACTCGTTACTTTTGAGTGCATATTTGTAGCAGTTGATGAGTGTGAAAATACTTCTGAACCTATATCTACTTTCTTGACGCTAGTGGACGATACTCCTCCGGTTATAACCTGTCCTGCTGACGCTGAAGTGTCATGCGAAGACGGAGATTCACCGGATGTAACCGGAATGGCTACAGCTACTGATGATTGTTCAGATGCAACGGTATCGTATGATGATGTAGTGGTATCCGAAGGATGTCCTACGGTTATCGAAAGAACCTTTACAGCGACTGATGCATGCGGATTAACTTCTTCTTGCACGCAAACCATTACCATTACTTATGACGACCCCACCATTACAGCCCCTGAGGCAGTAGTGATCGAATGTGCGACGGACGCCGTAGCTGATATTGACGGAGTGGAATTCACCACTGCTTGCGATCTGGAAGGTGAAGTTACCGCAGACGGACCGAACCTTTTAGAAGGTGACGGACTATGCGATGGCTCGCTTTGGGAGTTTGTTTACACCGTAACGGATGATTGTGGTAGAACTGCTTCTGCCAGTCAATTGGTAACTATTGAAAACGACGGACCTTCGATTACAGCTCCTGATGCAGTCATCATTGAATGTGCTGCTGACGCTGAAGCTGATATTGAAGGGGTGTCTTTCGAAACATCATGTGCCTTCGGTGGAGTAGTAACTGCAGAGGGACCGAACTTGGTTGAAGGAGACGGATTCTGCAGCGGATCGGTATGGGAATTTGTTTACACCGTGACCGATGACTGTGATCGTACGGCTTCAGCTACTCAAATGGTGACCATCGAAAATGATGGCGCATCATTAGAAGTACCCGATGCTATTACAATTTCATGTGAAGAGTCAACCTTACCTGAAATGACAGGTATGGCTATGGCTTCAGAAGCATGTGTGGGTGATCTTGAAGTATCTTATGATGATGAGATACTCGAAGAAGCTTGTCCATTGGTAATCCAACGTACATGGTCTGTGGAAACAGAATGTGACGGAACATTGACCGGAATTCAAATTATCACGGTAGTAGATGATGAGGCACCTGTTTTAAATATGCCTGATGTCACTGAAGTAGATGTGACCTGTTCAGACCTTTCACTTGAAGACGCTTTGGCTTATGCCCAAGGAGAACTTGATGAAGATGAAGCCGCTGAATTCTTGGCATCTGCCGCTGCTCTTTTTGTAGAGTTTGGTTTGATTCCTGAAGGAGCGACTGATAACTGTGGAGAAGCTGATTTTATTGAAATCGGTATTGAAGTAGAAGTTCCGGAAGTGACTTGTCCTACTTTGGTAGAATTGACTTGTATTTTCGTAGCCATTGATGAGTGTGAAAACACATCAGAGCCTGCGTCTACCACCATTTCTATTGTAGACAATACACCTCCGGTTATTACATGTCCCGCCGACGCTGAAGTGTCATGCGAAGATGGAGATTCACCTGATGTAACCGGAATGGCTACAGCTACTGATGATTGTTCAGATGCAACGGTATCGTATGATGACGTAGTGATATCCGAAGGATGTCCTACGGTGATCGAAAGAACCTTTACTGCTACTGATGCATGCGGGTTGACTTCTTCTTGCACGCAAACCATTACCATTACTTATGACAACCCCACCATTACAGCCCCTGAGGCAGTAGTGATCGAATGTGCGACAGACGCCATAGCAGATGTTGACGGAGTGGAATTCACCACTGCTTGCGATCTGGAAGGAGAAGTTACCGCAGACGGACCGATCCTTTTAGAAGGTGACGGACTATGCGATGGTTCGCTTTGGGAGTTTGTTTATACTGTAACGGATGCCTGTGGTAGAACTGCTTCTGCTAGCCAAATGGTGACTATTGAAAACGACGGGCCTTCCATCGAAGCACCGGAGGACATTGAACTGATTTGTATCGATGACTTTGAAGGTGATGCAAATGATGCTTCAGCTGAAGCTTCATGTGACTTTGGCTTGGAGCTTTCAATTAGTGAGCCTGTTCTCATCCAAGGTCAAGGCTCTTGTAACTTGACTCAATACGAAGTGACTTACACCGCTACTGATGATTGTGGAAGATCTGCATCTGATGTTCAGATTGTTACTTGTATCAATGATGGTTTGGATATTATCGAAACTCCAGAGAATCTCATTGTGGAGTGCTACGATGATATTGTGCCTGATCCATGGGCTTTGGAGTATTTCTCTCCTTGTAGCTCGGATGTATTCATTCAGGTCACTCCTCCTACTCAGCTTTGCTGCACGGAAGACTGTCCAGGAGCACAATACTCTGTAATCTACACAATCACTAATGATTGTGGTGACGAGCAAATTGTAGAGCAAATCTTTACCATAGACAATGATGGTCCAACCATTATTACTTGTGGTGAAGATGAAGAGGTAGAATCTGTTGAAGATATCGTAGTTTCCATTGATGATGTTGAATACGAGACGGCTTGTGGTACCGAATGTGAAGTGACAGTGGTATCTGAACCTGAAATAGTCGATAATGGCTGCGACGGTACCGATTACATCTACACTTACAGCATCATAGATGATTGCGGAAGAACGGCGACTTGCGAGAGAACGTTTACCATTCTCAGCGATGACCCAGCTTGTCTGCTCGACGATGATTGTGATTCGTTTACAACCTTCTATGCCGATATCAATGGAAATCAGACTACTCTCTACAGCGTAGTTTTCACTCCTTCCGAAGCATTGTTGACTTACGAGACTGAAGTTGATTTCAGCGCACACATTGCATTTGATGCCGTGAATAGCGTGGTCTACTTAGTCAATGACAATGGGTCTTCACTCTTGGCTTATGATCCTTCAACGGATACTGAGTTGTTTGACCTTACAATAGGAGGAAACATCAACCAGCTTTTTGCAGTGGTGTATAATCCGGCGGATGAATTAATTTATGTAGGTGATGCAAATGACGATGAGATCTACACTCTCGATCCAACCGGATCAGGTGATATAGATTTCTTCGCCAATGCACCCGTCGAAGGTGGTGACCTGGCTATTCAAGATGGTATTCTATACCTGGTGAATCGAGGAAATACCAACCTCTACACTGTTGTGGCAGATGCTGATGGAATATCCGATGGAACCTCAGAAGCCACCTTGGTTGGTCCAACCAATAGCTCTAACATAAGTGGTATGGCTCAAGCCAATAATGCCACCAGTTTAATTCTGTCAAACGGAACAACCACGAATTTCACGAAAGTGAATGCTACTGATGCTTCGACGGAGAATGTGTACATGGCCATGCTTGATGGAGAAATCTTCGAGTTGGCTAGTGGTGGTGATATGGCAGCAGGTTGTGCAAACAACTTTGGAATCCCACCGTGCAGTTACCGTTTGTACTATACTCACAACCCCTCCGGAACTAGCGATTATAGCTTGCTTGAGGTTGAGTTGGATCCATTGGGTGTAGCAACTTACACCGTATTGGCTGAAGGCCTTCCGAGTTCACACATCGGACTTTCACCTGATGGCTCGATAATCTATACGGTTGGAGGAAGTAATGTTGGTTCCTATGACGTAGAGTCCGGCACAACCACAAATGTGGCCATATTTGACGGGTCAAACAATGCCGGCTTGTCAAGCTTCCCTGCTTGTGTAGTAGGTGGGCCTGATGACAAGCTCTACATTGCAGGGGCAGGAAATAATGTATGGGAGTGTAATCCTTTAACCGGTGAAGCTACCAACATTGCTTCAAATATCAATGTAAACGGAGGAGACCTGATCTGGGCACCTACGGGAGAGAACGAAGAAGAAGAGCTTTGGATCATTACGCGCAATGATGCCACATTCAGAAGGGTTCTTGACCCTAACAATGGTGCATTCAGCGTAGATGTCTCCGAGATTAACGGTGCTGCCGTTCTCGAGAATGGAAACGTGCTCCTTGCCGATGGTGATGGCAATAGTCTCTTTAAAGAAGTGGATTTATCTACTCAAGAGGTTGTTCGTACTTACGACATCGACTTGCCATTGAACAATGGAGATTTGGCCGGTGGTTGTACCGAAGTGGAAGAGGTAGTGGTGGCTATTGCAGCCGGCTCTGTATCCTTCCCTTCTGAAGTGTATCCTAACCCTGCCAATGACAATGCCATGATTACTTTCGTGCACGTTGAGAGTGTAAGAACACAAGTTGATCTATTTGACATGTCAGGTAGACCCGTTCAGTCACTATTCAATGCCACGGTGAAATCAGACCTGGAATACCGAGTGAATGTGAACACCAGTGCATTCGAAAATGGTATCTACCTCTACCGCATCACGAATGGTTCACACCAAGTGACCAAGAAACTGATGATCGTAGACTGATCCAATTAGTTAATCATTAAACTTATAACCCCGTCTCAATCCGATTGAGACGGGGTTTTTTATTGGATAAGTGTAAAAATTAGCTCTACTTTTAGTTTCTGATCTTATTATATGCTTACAAGACTATTTTTAGTATTAGGCTTACTGCCTGCGTCACTTTTTTCTCAGCAATCAATCCATGAGGCCATTCTTTACAATGGCGAGGCACATATAGAGATGCTTAAATCAAATATCGACGATTTGAAACAACTCGAAAAGGTCGTTTACATCGATGAGCACTTTCACAACGAGGAAAAGTTTCAAGCCATAGTGACCCTTCCCAAACTTCAAGAATTTATTGATATGGGAATTCAATATACTCTCATGGAGCATCCCAATAAAAATGTAGAGGCTACAATGGTTGATCTAAAAACCTACCAAGATGCAAAGAGCACAGATTGTGGATCATTTCTGTCGGGATATCCCACGTATGGATTGTACGAGCAAATGATGCTCGATTTTGCCCTTGATTATCCGGAGATATGCCGGTATGAGTTAATTGAAACCCTGCCAAGTGGAAGGAAGCTCATGGCCGTCGTGATCTCCGATAACCCCAATGATGATGAGAACGAACCCCGATTCCTTTACACCTCCAGCATGCATGGCGATGAAACCGCCGGCTACATGCTCATGCTGCGAATGATTCAAGACATTTTGTGCAATTATCCCTCTGATCCTGATATAGCTAATCTGGTGGATAATGTTGAGATATGGATCAATCCATTGGCAAACCCGGACGGAACTTATGCGTGGGGCGACAATACCCTAAGCGGAGCTCGAAGAACCAATGCCAATTTTGTAGATCTAAATAGAAATTACTTGGATCCTGATGATGGTCCAAATCCTGACGGCAACGCCTACCAACCCGAGACAATGGCTTTTATGCAATTGGCTGATAACGTTCATTTTGACCTGAGCAGTAATCTTCACGGCGGGGTTGAGGTCGCAAACTATCCGTGGGATACTTGGTCATTTCTGCATGCTGATGATGACTGGTGGGTGCATGTCTGTCGGCAATATGCTGATACCGCTCAAGCCAATTCGCCTTCGGGATACTTCAACTATCTCGACAACGGCATAACCAACGGATACGATTGGTATCCCGTTGCCGGAGGACGTCAAGATTTCATGACCTACTTTCACCGAGGGCGTGAGATGACCTTGGAATTGAGCAATCAGAAGTTTCTTTCTACTTCTCAATTCGACAACCATTGGACCTACAACAGGAGCGCACTCTACAATTATATGGAGCAATCCCTATTCGGATTAAGAGGCCTCATAACTGATGCAAGCACAGGTGAACCCTTAGTGGCAAATGTTTCCATTCCGAATCACGACATGGATAATTCAGACGTTTTTTCAAGACTGCCCGTTGGAAATTACCACCGCTATTTACATCAGGGCATCTACGATGTTACTTTTTCTGCTGAAGGATATGAGTCGCAAACTGTTGCGGTGAGCATTGCAAACGACGAGTCGACAGTACTCGATGTAGCGTTGATTTCTGAAAATAATTGTGATGTTATTGCCGGAACGATAACTACCACAAGTCCAATTTCAAATCTTTGTGTCGGCGACAACTCGCCTGACCTTATCGAAGTCGAGATTCAGGGCAACAGCGGCTATGCAGGAGTGTTTGGCATTTTAGACCAAGCGGACAACGTAATCGGAGCATCCCAAACGGGCTTATTTAACGTGAACAACCTCCCTTCCGGTGCCTACCAAATTAAGCACTTAACTTATGCACAAGGAGTGAGCCTTGCTGTCTCAAATGCTTCTGAATTAGAGGGTTGCTACGCATTCTCGAATAGCATATTTTTTAATACCAATAGGGTAGAGGGTGGTGTAATTACGACAAGTGAATCAACCCAAGTCTGTGGCGATGACGGCCTGCCCTCAACCATTAATTTTGAGCTCATAGGCGAGGAGGGAGCAAATTCAAGATGGGTCGTTCTCAATGCCAATTTTACCGCAGCACTTTCTTCTTCGTGGAACTCGTCAAATTTCAACTTTGACAATTTTGGTGCAGGAATTTACCGTTTGGTTCATGTCTCTTATGCTGACGGTGTGATGCTGGGGCAGGTCGACCCGCAGAATATCCAAGGGTGCCTCAACGTATCAAACACAATCACAATTACAGTGGAAAACTGTATTTCAAACCTCACCGATTACACTTCGGGGCAGAATTCATCGATTTTATTTACTCCCGCAGTTCAAGGTGACTATCAAGTGCAACTTATGGACTTGAATGGACGCGTATTAATGGAACTTTATTCGGGAGCATTAAACGCCCGTCAGGGGATTCGCCTCTATTGGAATTCACGCCATTTGGCCTCAGGTATTTATCTCATCAGAACCATGGGAGGAGAGTCCTCAGAAGTGAAGAAAATCATGATCGAATAGATTCTGCCCGCGGAACAGTCAGAAGCAGAATAATTCCAATAACGAATATTATTCCTATCGCTAAAACGGAATGGCGAAGATTACCGGTCCATTCAAATATCAATCCGAATCCTAAGGTCCCCAATACGGTTCCTATTTTATCCGACACATCGTAAAAGCTGAAATACGAAGCATGGTCTATCGTAGTTTGAGGCAAAAATTTGGAATAGGTGCTACGGCTCAACGCCTGAATGCCTCCCATTACAAACCCTACTATTCCTGCCAACACATAGAATTCGACCGGGGTGGTGATTTTGAAAGCCATCACACATATTCCTATCCAAATGGTTACGGCAGTAATCAATGCTTTTAAATTGCCGTATTTGGAACTCAACCAGGAGTGGAAATAGGCTCCGATGATGGCGATGAATTGAATGATCAAAATACTGATGATCAGACCTTCGTCGGGCATTCCTGCAATTTCATTTTTCGCAAATCCCACTGCCATATACATCACCGTTTGAACCCCCATGTTGAAGACGAAAAATGAAATCAAATACCGCTTCAATCGGCTGGTGGTCTTTAACTCTTTCCACACTTTTCTCAGCTCCACATAGCCACGATAGAGGTACTCTCCTTTAACTTTTTTCCCGTATACATTTCCCGGCAAGCGGCTGAATGTAAATTGCGCAAAACCTATCCACCAAACGCCCACCATCGCGAATGAAACTCGGGCGGGCATATCGCCGTCACTGAATCCAAACACCTCGGGATTCATTATCATAAATAAATTAACAATGAGAAGGATGATGCTCCCGATGTAGCCTAGTGAAAAACCTTTTGCGCTCACACTGTCCTGCATTCCCACTGATGCGATCTCGGGCAGATAAGCATTGTAAAAAACTTGACTCCCCGAATAGCCGACTCCCGCTAACATCGTCATCATAAGCCCGAATCCCAAAAAATTGGCATCAAAGAAAAACAATCCAATACAGGCCAAGCCGCCCAAATAACAGAAGAACTGCATAAATCGCTTTTTCTGTCCTGAATAGTCGGCAATACCCGAAAGTAGAGGAGAGATTAACGCAACGATTAGAAATGAAGCGGAAAGGGTATAGGAATAAAGGGCTGTATTTTTAAAAGTACGCCCAAAAAGCTCCACTTCGGAAGTCGTGTTGTTTTCAAAAAAAATGGGGAAAATGGAGGAGGTAATAACAAGTGAATACACCGAATTGGCCCAGTCATACATGGCCCAACCGTTGATGGTTTTCTCGTCGTCTTTTGTTATTGCGCTACTCAGCGCTCCTTCGGCCATTTGCATTCGTGAAAAATAGAAAAATCAATTGAACGGCTACTATCACCTCGGCGTCACATATTCACAATGAAGAACTCCACTCTTCTATTTCGAGCTCTGCCGGCTTCAGTAGCATTGGATTTGATGGGATCTTGTTCGCCGAATCCTTTTGAGCTCAGCCTTTCTTTGGCGATTCCTTGTTCCGATAGCCACTCCATTACAGCCATCGCCCGCCTCTCGCTCAAGTTCAAGTTGTACCCGCTTTCGCCGCGGTCATCGGTATAACCCCGTAGCTCGATAATCATTTGAGGATAGTCCGTAAGAATCCGGTAGAGGGCACTTAGTTGTACAATGGCCTCGTCTAAGAGTTTGGCTTCATCCGTTTCGAAAAACACATTTCGCAAAGCGATGCTTTCTCCCTTTTCCAAAACGAGCGGCGGGGTGGAGGGGGCACAATCAATTGCGTGATTTTCGTCTAAGCGCGCCAGACAAAAATCGTCGAAATAATAGCGAACCATAAAGTAGAGTGAGTTTGGGTCTTTTCCCGTTTCCGGAAAGTTATGCCACGATGATTCCGGTTTGGAAAAGTTGGGTATGACCTCTGCACCATCCTCTTCTTTCTTCCTCTTTTTGGCTTTTTTCTTTTGAGCTTTGATGTACTTCTTTTGCTCATCGGGCGGAAGGTATAACCAACTCTTGTCAACCTCGGCTTGGTCAGAACTGTCCTTGGCTTGAGGAGTGTTCACTGAAATTTCTGCTCGTCTGATTTCCTCGGTTTGGGTAGCGGCAAAGTAACCGATCGTTAAATACTCCTCCCCACCTTCTGCGGTGTAAGTGCCACTTAGCTCAAACCAATCGAAGCGATTGCTGTCGGGGAGCTCAAGATTCAGTTGAGGATCCAAATAAAGATCGCCGGGTATATGGGTGTCCAATCTCTCTTTTCCAAAATGAACTCCGATCAAATCCTGAAGGTGATCATTGAAGCATTTTGCCCGCATCAGCCTTGCCCGTAAGATCAGTTTATACCTCACGGCTTCTTCCAGTGGTTCAACGAGTTTTATGTGTAAAAATTCATTTTCCCGGTTGTTGTACATGCACAGCCCGTTCACATAATCACCTCCGTGAGCTTCATGGAGACTTGAAGAGTCGGTTTTTTCGTAGTGATAATAAGGACCCTGTGGTTGTACCCATTGATACTCCAATTCACTGAACACTTCCTCAAAACCGGGGTTTGGAATGAGGTTTTGGCCATGAGCCATAAAGCAAATTAAGAGAAAACCAAAAGCTGACCACCACTTCATAAAGTGAATATAAGGCAAAAGAAAAGCGCTTCCGGGAGCGCTTCTCTTTCGCGTTGAATGCGGGCTATTAAAATACTATCCTGAACTCTACTCTTCTGTTTTTGGCGAGCGAAAGCGGAGTAGACATAGTGGAAACAGGTTGTTTGTCATCCATCGACTTTGTCAAAATACGGCCGCGGTCAATCCCTTTTTCGGCCATGTACTCTCTGGTGTTCTTGGCTCGGTCTTCGGCGAGATTTTGCAGACTCGGCTCACTTTTTGCCAACTCTACTTCTTCCTTATCCGAGTGTCCGATTACCTCTACCCTCATGGCGGGGTTTACTTCCATAAGTGCGATGACTTCATCTACCGAACGCTTGGTTGACGAGACCAATTCATCTTTGAACTGATAGAAATAAGCATCAATGGCTTCGATCTTTTCTCCCATTGGCATATCATCGGGTATTTGCACACTGGCAGAGTAAATGATCTTACTCTCCGGAATCTTAGTATTTCCGCAACCACAGTTCTCGTTGGCTTCGATTTGCCTCACCTCTACCGCATCAATATAGTAGTAGGCTGCCGCCTCACTTCCGTCTTCGTATGCAGATGAAACCTCCATCGTTTCGTAAGCAGTTTTTTCGTCAGAAGAAAAATTTCCGATGGCCAGATACCGCTCACCTCCTTTGGCATTGTATCGTTTGCAGAACTCCCACCAACCTTCAGAAATGGAAACAACTTCATTCTTATCGGTTACCAGAGCATCATCTCGCATTATGGAGGTCTCTCCCTTTTTTTCTATCTGCTTACTTGATAGGACTGCTCCCAGATTATTTGAGGCATAAAGACTCCTTTCGGCTAGCGAGGCCCTGAACTTAATGCAGTAAAGCGCATTGTCTTCCATTTTTTTCTTCAGTTCTACCCCAATGTAGGTCCGGGGTTCGCGGCTTCGCGAACTGTAGGCATGTAAGCCTGCGTAATTTTCTCCGTCGAAGGGCATTTCCGTACCGTACATATTGTCAGGAGCTTTGACATAGCGACTCCTGGTTTCGCTCGAAAACAATTCCGATAGGGCAGAAGTGGGGTCGTACCAACCTTCCGCCAGACTGAATTCATCGTATCGACGCAAGTCTTCATCTTCGATGAGGGTCTCAAAACTCCAGTTGGGAACCAAATTGTCTTTGTCCTCTTCTTGCTCCGTTTTCTCTTGTGTCCAACCCGTATTGGTGAAAACCAAGAAGGCAAAAAGCAGACTGATGTTGAATTTATTCATGTCGATATTCTTTTACTGTTTTTATAAAGGTTCGAACTGCTTCCGGTTTCATGTCGGGGTAAACACCGTGACCGAGATTGGCAATATGAGGGTGGCTGCCGAAGGCGTCCATCATTATTTTCGTGTGATTTACAATATCCTTGCCGGATGAATAAAGTACCGCTGGGTCTAGGTTTCCTTGCAGGGTTTTACCCTTGGACTGTTGCTTGGCAAACTCGATCGGCACATTCCAATCCAATCCGATGGTATTGCACTGCAGCTCGGCCAAATCGCTGATGCTGAAATTGGCCCCCTTGGCAAAAAGAGTAAGGGGAACAAGACCTGATAAAGCATCGGTAATCTGCTTCATGTAGGGAAGAGCAAAACTCCTGTAAAGAGCCGGACTGAGGATACCGGCCCAAGAATCGAAAATTTGAAGAAGATTTGCACCCGCGTCTACCTGACCTTTCAAATAGGCAATGGTAGAGTCGGTGATCATCTGCATCAACTTATGCGCGAACTCCGGATCTGAGTATAGCACCGCCCGAGCTTTTGAAAAAGTCTTTGACCCGCTACCCTCAACCATGTAGCAAAATATGGTGAATGGGGCTCCCGCGAAGCCGATGAGTGGAACCCTCCCGTCCAGTTCTTTGACCGTTAGCTTGATTGCTTCGTAAACGTAAGAAAGCTCCGAGGGATCGGAGACCCGTATTTTAGCTAAGTCAGCGTTGGAAGAAACGGTGTTCCTGAAAATCGGCCCTTTTTTTTCCACCATTTCATATGGGAGTCCCATGGCTTCAGGAATAACCAGAATGTCTGAAAAAATAATGGCCGCATCAACGCCTAGAATGTCTACGGGTTGGATGGTTACTTCTGCCGCACGCTCCGGCGTCTCTACTAATTCTTTGAATCCCGATAGAGATGATCTTACAGCCCGATACTCGGGCAAAATTCTTCCGGCCTGCCTCATTAACCAAACAGGAGTTCTCTCCGTTTTTTCGCCGCGAGCAGCTCTGAGTAATAAATCGTTTTTAAGTGTCGTCATTTTTCGAGATGCCAAAAATAATCGATTTAAAGAGACCTGACCTAAAACCGACAGCCAAACCGAACGGAAAAAAATCGTCCCACCACCTCACGGCTCCCTGAAATATTGGAGAACCCCCCGCCCGGAAGCCTTACAGGCTCTTTTGGAACATCGTATTCTTTGTAGATTATTCCAAGAGAGACGGTGAAATGAACATTATCAAAGGTTTGAATCGAAAATCCCATAAATGGATTTATA
>DATFKV010000538.1:0-3623 GCA_035268465.1 Cryomorphaceae bacterium
GATGAATCAGGCGAAGAGATTTACATTCCTGTAGCCGGTTTAATTGACGAAATTAAAAAGGGCACTCAAGTCTACTATACTCCCTCTCAGGGCAGTAAGGGAGTAGAGGCCATCGATGTGAAATTGAGAAGAAGAAAGAAGCATTAATTTGACTCGGCGCCTTCTTTGGCAGCAGCTGCTTTAAATCTTTCCAAAAAATCCCCGATCTGTTCCACTCCGATATCTTTTGCTCGGATAACCCTGTCTTGGTCTAATACAAATATTTTGGGCGTTGAGAAAATGTCAAAAGTCTCCTGATATTTCAAACTTTCGTAATTCGTTTTGCCGGTAGTAATCAATCGGGTGGCAAAATCTGCGCTTTCATAGGCTTTTTGGGGAATAGCCACATTGTAGAAATCCATTTCGTTTTTCTTGATGAATTTATTCCACTTGGCTGAATTGTCAGAACTTACGGCGTAAACGGCCAAATCATCTCCTTCGTAGTTGTTAAAGAACTCAACCAATTTCGGAGTCTCTTTTTTGCAATGGCCACAATCCGGGTCGTAGAAGAAAAGAACCACGTACTCTTTCTTAATATCTCTTTTGATGCTGATCCATTTTTCCCCTGTCGTATCAGCCAAGGTAAGATCGGGAGCCGTTTTCCCAATAAGTGTCTTCCTTTTTGAGTCGGCCTTCTCCGCTATGTTTTTGAGCTTTTCATCGTCCATCCAATCAGCCATTCCTGTTTTGTAGTATGTATCTACCATGTGGACGAAAACTTCGTCGAGACCCATAATTTTGGATGTCTCAAAATTGTAGGTGGTATAGTGGACGGTGTACTTGAACAATTCAGAGTTCGGATCCATTCGTTCAATCAGTCGATCAATCGCGGGTATCAACGTATCGGGTGTTTGGATAACCGTTTTGTTCAAGAAGTTGACCAGCTTGGTGTGGTAAATCGGGGTTCTGACGATTCGGTCGTCGGTCAAGTCAATATTGTCAAAATAATGTTCCTTAAACCAGTAGTAACCGGCTTCCCGGTCTTCTCTCAAATTTTCGGGCACCTCGGGATCGATAGACATGAGAATTTCATGGGCGGCAAATTTATCGGGGTTCTGCTCAATCACCGATTTCTGGTAATTCAATACTTCCTTATTGAGTTTGCCGTACTCTTCTTTGATTTTTTCTGAGGCCTTTGTGTTGTCCTTTTTTTCTTCCATTTCTGCCACGAGTTTTTCACGCTCTTCTTTCTTGGCAGTGAGGTATTTCATGTAGTCATACATGATTTTGTTGTTCACTGATTCCAAAACTTCCATATTCCCCGTTAAATCGGCAGTGTCCGTTTTCAAGTGAATGTTTTCATCATCGGCTATTACCAGTTCGAAATACTTAGGGCCGGGAGCAACGATGGCATATTTCCCTTGCTGATCGCTTCCAATGGCATCGAAAGCAAACTTCCCTTCAGCATCGGTATAAGCCGTATCAGCATAGTAGAGCTTTTCGCCATAGTAGTTTGCCAAATAGATTACCGTGTCTTCAGCTCCCGTGATTTGAAACTTGTACGCTTCGGATTGAGCCAGAGCTACATTTCCGATAAACACTAAAAAGAACAGTAAATGCTTCATTTGAAATTTGAATTTTTCGGGTTTAACCAATAACCGTGCTAAATCAAGAAGCCATTGCCTCTCTCTTAAATTCGCTGGTAAAGTGGAAATTGATTTCAGGGTAATTTTGTTGTTCAAGCTTTAATATCCATGCACTCGGTGCTAAAAATACGTCGTTCCCATCTTTGTCTTTTACGATGTCGCTGGCTTTGATGCGAATGAATTCATTCAATTTCTCTTCGTTATCTGAAGTCAACCAACATGCCTTGTAATAGTTCATGCTGCGAAACTCACACTTCGCGCCATATTCGTGTTCCAGTCGGTACTTAATTACGTCAAATTGAAGTTCACCGACCGTTCCAATGATTTTCTTGCTTCCCAATTCTCTCACAAAAAGCTGAGCAACGCCTTCGTCTGTAAGTTGCCTTACTCCTTTTTCGAGTTGCTTGGTCTTCATCGGATCTTTGTTTTCCAATTCCTTGAAAATCTCCGGCGAAAAACTTGGAATACCTTTGAAGCTCATTTCTTCTCCTTCTGTTAACGTATCACCGATTTTGAAGTTGCCCGTATCATATAGTCCGATTACATCTCCGGGGTAGGCCTCTTCAATGGTGCTTTTTTCGCTGGCCATAAAGCTCGAAGGATTCGAAAATTTGATATTCTTGTCTAAACGTACATGGTGGAAAAAGGTGTTTCGCTCAAATTTTCCCGAACAAACTCTCAAGAACGCAATTCGGTCGCGGTGTTTCGGATCGAGGTTTGCGTGAATCTTAAATACAAATCCGCTGAATTTTTCTTCCAGAGGTTCTACCTCACGCTTATCCGTAGCGCGCGCTAAGGGTGGGGGAGCTACATCGATAAAAGTTTCCAATAGTTCCTTTACACCGAAATTATTCAGTGCACTTCCGAAAAAGACAGGTGCCAGATCAGCTTTTAAATAGGTTTCACGCTCGAAAGGTTCATAAACACCATCAATCATTTCTACCTCCTCACGCAATTTATCAGCGGGTTCATTGCCTATGATCTGATCGAGCCGTTCTGAGCTCAGATCTTCGATCTCTACCGTATCTGAGGCAATCTTCGTCTTGTTGACTGAGAATAATTTCAGATTTTGATTGTAAAGATCAAAAACCCCCTGAAAAGTGGGGCCAATACCGATGGGCCAGCTTAATGGTCTGACTTTGATCGCCAGCTTTTCTTCCAATTCATCCAAAAGGTCAAAGGGATCCTTTCCGTCTCGATCCATTTTATTGACGAAGATGATTACGGGAGTATTCCTCATTCGGCAAACTTCCATCAATCTCTCCGTCTGTGCTTCAACTCCTTTTTGGCAATCGATAACCAAGATCACACTGTCAACCGCCGTCAAAGTGCGGTAGGTATCTTCGGCAAAATCCTTGTGACCGGGCGTATCCAAAATATTCACCTGCATACCGTTGTAGTTAAATCCCATTACGGAGGTGGCTACGGAGATTCCTCTTTGACGCTCAATTTCCATAAAGTCGGAAGTAGCGGTCTTCTTGATCTTGTTAGATTTTACTGCACCTGCCGTTTGTATCGCTCCTCCAAACAGGAGGAATTTCTCCGTCAAGGTAGTTTTACCGGCATCGGGGTGAGATATGATGGCAAAGGTCTTTCGCTTAGAAAGGGCTTCTTTTAGTTTCATGTGGACTTTATTCGGCCGCAAAATTAATGATTCTGCGGGCATACCGGTGCATTTATTAGTTTTGTAATAAATACATGGTTCTATGAAAAAGATACTCCCCGCCCTCTCGTTTTTACTCTTGCCCACATTTGGCTCTAGTCAAGACATCTATTTTGAGCCTGTTTCTTTAGAGGCCACTGATGCTCCCGTCAGGCTTTATGTGGACATTACTTCAGCAAGCTGTAATTGTCCGGAACTTCAGGATGCTGACCCCGATACGAATCCGTTGTACATATGGACTTGGAACCCCAACGAATCTCGTCCCGATGTCACAGTAGGTTCTGAAACTTTCAATGTTTTAAACGGAGAGTGGGGGGATTCCAATGAGAATCTGC
>DATFKV010000539.1:0-9974 GCA_035268465.1 Cryomorphaceae bacterium
CTCTTTGGTCAACTTAATCATGGATCGAGAGGTGGTGAAAGAATTGATCCAGGGAGAATTAAATTTGAAGAAACTCGAAGTGGAATTTTCGAAGATCGCCAAAGATGGCGAGCCACGTACCAAACAGCTTTCCGAATACGAGGAACTTTATGAAAAACTGGGTGGAGAAGGTGCTTCGGCGCTTACTGCCGAACTCATGTTGAAAAGTCTGAATGATTGATTGAAGATCAGCCTCGTGTCATACTATTTTCGTTTTTATGAGAGGAGCCTTGCTCGCCATTTTTCTTTTGGTCTCTTTTAATTCAAAAGCGGTAGCTGACTTTGAGTCGATTGATATCGGGATACTCGACCCGATCAATCCGTCGGCCGTTCAGGTCATTCCTGAGGTGGGAGCTTTCGCCGTTATTGCCGACGGCCAAAATAAGGCGACAATCAGAGCGGGTGAGCGGGTGAGCTTTTCCTTGTCAAATGGCCATGTCAAAGTGATTTTTCCCGGTAAGACTTTGGGACTCTTTAAAGATGTTCGTCTGATGAGTTTATCCGAGGAAGGCTTCTTCCGGATATACGTTCTGGCTCCCAAAAAAGATGAACGTGTTTACGACGATCATCTGATCGTAAAGCCTTTGAAGCACGAGTTGCGATTGATAAATCGAGTTGATTTGGAAAAATACGTAGCGGGTGTGGTTGAAGCCGAATCGGGTAAGGAAAAGGAGCTGGAGTTTTACAAAGTACAGGCCATCATCTCGCGGACTTATGCGTTGAGCAACCGGCGCAAATTTTTGGCAAAAGGCTTTAACCTGAACGATTTGGTGGACAGCCAGGTGTACCACGGGAAGTGCCGCTGGGAGCCGGCCATTCTCGAGGCGGTGCGCCAAACGGAAGGGAAGGTATTAGTGGATAGCGAAATGAAACTCGTTACCGCAGCATTCCACTCCAACAGCGGCGGAGAAACCGTAAGCAGCGAGTCGGTTTGGACGGGAGCCTTGCCTTACCTCAGTCCGCGAAAGGATGAGTTTTCACTGAATGGCGACCATTACAACTGGGAAAGGACCATTTCAAAGGCCGCTTGGCTCGACTATTTAAGGGATAAATTTCAGCTACCGATTCACGACGATGCCATTGCAGCGCTCGCAACTGACTATGAGCAAATCAGTCGAGATATTTTTTTCATCGATCCCGAATTCGAGATTCCTTTGAAAGATATCCGGATGGACTGGAAACTCCAATCTACTTTCTTCGATGTTTCCCAAAAGGGTGATTCCATTTTGATAACAGGGAGGGGCTTTGGTCACGGCATCGGCTTAAGCCAAGAAGGAGCCATGCGGATGGCCGAGCTGGGCTTCAGCTATATCGACATGCTGCATTTTTACTACGACGATGTGCACGTAATTGATTTACGTGCACTTGAGTTTTTTCAAGAAGAATAAAAACAAAAAAACCGGCACAAAACTTATGGCGGTCTCATTCAATTTTATTTGGTAAAAGCTGATTTGGCTCCCTGCGACTTGGCCTCAATTTGAACTCGAAAAGTCCCGAGGTATGATTTTTTTAAAATTGAATAACAGATCGATGTATTCACAGACAGGTAGCGAACCGCACTACTTTATATTTCACTTGATCATAAGCAGTTGTGATTGTGTTGATCCTGAGATATTCAACACCACTTGATACAAACCGGGAGATACATCATTTAATGATAACTGAATTCTAAACAACCCCGGATTCAAAGATTCGCTGAAGTTTTTAATTTTTCTTCCCTGCATGTCTAGTATTTGAAAAGATGCATTACTCGCAATCTTCGACTCAATTTCTATCGTAAAAGAATCAGATGCTGGATTTGGAAAGAGGTTCCATCTTCCGGAAGCAATATATTCATTCATGCTAAGGGTGCAAGCGGGGTCATCTTCAGGTAGAAATGTTACGAAGACCGGGTTGTCCGACTCTGAGCAAGGCACATTAATGCTTAATGGGTCTTCGTAAATAAAAGAAGTAATCATAAACTCTCCCTCGAGGACATCTCCTGTAAGATTTTCAAACAAGCCATTATCGATTTCAAATGGAAATGTTATTCCCGCCCCTTGTGTGGTAATGTTGATGTCCTCTCCATTCGAAAACCGAATACCGAAACCTCCATTTTGAGGTATGGAGCTATTCGGTAGTATATCTACGGATGTGGTTTCTCCTTCACAAATTTCATCGGGACCTGTGAGAATCAAATCTTCGACAATACATTCTTCCTCACAGCTACTATTGGCGGGAGATAAAAAATTGATATCCGTTTGCTCCCCCATCATGCAAATGCTGTTTAAAGGGTCACTCGGATCGACATAAATAAAAGGTCTGAATTGTATCCATCCTTGAGCAGGATTGAGATCATTGGAAGACAACAATCCATTTAGGTCATTGTCCACTGTATAAGGAAAGCTAACATTATCCAGCCAAAACGTATTCCCAAAACTACTCAAGTAAACATTCAATCCGACTCCTCCACCTTCAGGAATAGTTATTTCGGAAGCAAAATCTAACTCGGTCGTTTCATCCGGACATAGAAATTGAGGCCCTAGAATTTCAAGATTTTGAACTTCGCAGGAAACACACGATATATCATCCGGAGATAAGAAGTTTATTGAGGCGCCGAAAGCTCCTTCAGAACAAATCGTATTTTCAACATCAGTAGGATCTGTGTAGACCATATGTTTGAATGTGACGATTTCTTCAAATGGATCTAAATCATTCGTTGAAAGAAATCCATTTAAGTCATTATCCAGCTCAAAAGGGAATGTGACCTCAGAAAGCAAAATTTCCGTACCGTCACCCAGGGTGCAAATTAATCCTTGCCCACCATTAGTGGGGATAGAGGCAGGATCTAGTAGATAAATGGTCGTAACCTCTCCCGGGCAAATAGAATTTGAGATTGGTACAAAAACCAATTGAGCTTCGCAGATCATGCATTCAGGTAGGTCTCCCGAAATAAAATCAACACTTATTGATCCACTTGACTCTGAGCAAATGGAATTTTGAATATCTTCAGAATCACCGTAAACGACGGACGTCATTTGAAATAATCCCACCAAAGGATTTATATCATTTTCAGCCAAATATCCATTCAAACTACCATCGAAAGAAAAGGGAAATTCAATTTCGGGGATAATAAAATCAATGTCTGCTCCATCTGAAATTCTGATTCCCTCCCCGCCCTCTTCAGGCACTGTATTTATGTTAACCAGATTGACGGATGTACTTTGAGTAGGGCAAATGGCTGATGGTCCTGACAGTACGGGGTCTTGCGCAAAACAATCGCCTTCAATGCAATCAGGATGTATAGATGAAAGAAAATTTACGGAAAATTGAAGTCCCGATTGAGAGCAAATGGAGTTTTCAGGATCACCTTCATCGGTATATACAAATGAACCAAACGAAATATTGCCCTCAAGCGGACTTAAGTCGTTTTCACTTAGAAAACCGTTCAAGTCATTGTCGAAACTGAATGGGAATTCTACATCCGCAATAAATAGATTAATGTCATTGTTGTTGGAAACCCGAATACCTTGTCCGCCATCCACAGGCACGGTGTTTGGGTTTTCCGTTGTTACTTCAGTAGCTTCTCCCGGACAAACTTCTTCTGATCCAATCAATTCTAAGTCTTGTGCAAAGCAAGGGTCTTGGTCGCATGTTGGATCATCTTCCGAAAGGAAGAACACATCAATTGACCATTCGTCATCGCAAATACTGCCTGTTACATTATTGGGGTTTGTGAAAACGACACTATAAAGAAGAAAATCCCCTTCTAGCGGAGGGAGATTGTTTTCTGCCAGTATACCATTTATGCCGCTATCAAAACTATAGGGAAATTCCATACCTGATATCACGAAATCAAAGTCGTCAAAATTGGTAAACCCTATTCCTTGACCACCGCCGGGCGGGATGTTGTTTGGTTCTTCAAGATCTACATAGATTATTTGACCCGGGCAAACTGCATAGGGCCCTTCCAAGACTAGTTCTGCCGCCGAGCAATCTCCTCCTCCTCGGTTTGAGGTGACCTCAGAGGTCATAAAGTCTATTCTTGGGTTGACTCTGGAGGTTGTTTCTTGAGAAAAACTTGGTTGGCAAAAAACCAAGCACAAAAAAATCAGAATTAAATAGTTTGATCTCATGTTTCTTATATCATTCTTTCATAGAAGGTGCAATTTAGGAATTACAAATTTTACTTTAGAAATCATCAAGGAAATTTTTAGTCCGTTGCTTCGATCATGGCATTGGCCTGAGCTTGGATGCAGCCATGCGCATGGCTGAGCCGGGCTTCAGCTATATCGACATGCTGCATTTTTATTACGATGGTGGACACGTGATTGACTTACGGGCTCTGGAGTTTTTCAGGCAGGAGTGACGGCCTACTTTACAGACTATTGTAGAGTTCCGTATAATCTTTTGGAAGCTTGTTTTCGGCGAGGTACTTCTCCAACTTTACAACCTTCTCTTTCGAGATGTGCATTCTTTCACCGATTTCTTCGAGCAATTTTTTTTCGTCATCGCTACCACTGAAGTCTACATGCGTGAGAACCACGAGTTCGCAAAAATGCCTCAATCTGGTTTCGTCATTTGACGGGACCATTTTCGATGCCAATTCGGGACTTCTGCTCACTCTGGCAAAAGCAGTATTATCTATGCCCATGCGCGCAGCTATTCCTTGAATAAAAAGAGATTCCATCGGGTGCATGATACCATCGGCTTTTGCCATTGCAATCAGGTTAGCTAAATGTGCTTCTTTTTCCATTATTTTTCGTTTTGTCTGGTTTCTATTGCTTTACTAATGCTGTATAATCCTTTTGAAATATGTTCTACTTGCTCCATCAATTGGGCATCTTTATTGGAGCCATATCCTTTGATTTTCTGGTTTCGCATAAATGTTTCGCGAATTGAGGCAAGTCTTGCGGCTTCATCTTTTGAGATCAAATCATTGAGTTCTTTGAAGCGCAAAAAGTTGAATTCGGCACCCTGAGTCAATGTTTGTGCTTCGTTTTCGTAATGGGACAGAATGGTGGTTTCCAGCTCTTTTTCGTTCATGATCGGACTGAGTTTTTCAACCAATTTGTTCATGTTTCGGTAAGAACCTTGTAAGCGGAACGGAGGTTCTACTCGATACTCGTCTGCTTGGGATGCCGATTTTATGTATTCCATGTTCACCCGTAGTACGATGTCTCTCACACGGAGCATCATTTCAAAAACTTTGACATAATCTTCTATTTCCTCGCTGCTGTGTTTTGATTCCAGCTCCACTTCATCGGGTTGGCCGGATTCTGCCAAACGTATTAGGGTATGAAGGTCTGATCGGCTCTTTTTATTTAATGGCGCCACCACTTCATTTGACGAAATACTGTTTTCCAGATAGCTGAGCGCAAATGCCCTTTCTTGCCCACCTATGATATCTCCGAGGTTGTAGGTATCTGCTCGGTTGGCAAGCATATCGGGTATCCGGAAGCGCTCGCCGCTCTCCGTATAGGGATTACCTGCCATTACCACAGCTACTTTTTTTCCGCGGAAATCGTAGGTTTTGCTGCGGCCTTTATAGACTCCGTCTACCTTTCTTTGCGCGTCGCACAACGAAATGAATTTCTGCAAAAACTCGGGGTTGCAATGCTGAATATCGTCAATGTAGATCATGACATTGTCGCCCATTTCAAAGGCGAGGTTGAGCTTTTCCAGCTCTTCTCTAGCTCCTGAGTTGTCGGCTACCAGCGGGTCAAGGCTTTTAATGTCATGGCCGAGTGATGGCCCGTTTATTTTCATGAAAATCAGGCCCAATCTGTCGGCGATGTATTCCATGAGGGTGGTTTTTCCATACCCCGGAGGCGAGATTAACAAGAGCAATCCCATCAAATCAGTTCGTTTGTTGTCGCCGGCAGCTCCAATTTGTTTGGCCAGGTTTTCGCCGATCATCGGAAGGTATACTTCGTCTAGAAGCTTATTTCTCACAAAGGAACTGAGCACTCGGGGTTTGAATTCCGATAAGCGTATTTCTTCTCTTTTGTCTTCCAAAAGATTTTTTCGCAACAGCATAAATTCTCTGAATTTTGCCGTGGCGTGAATGTCAAATTGGCGCAATCGGTTTTGAAACTGATTGTAGTGCAGAATGTATTTTTCCTTTTCAGAGATGACCGGGTGATCTCCGCGGAAACCATCCAATTTAGCCGTTAAGATATGGCGGTGCTCTTTCGCAATTGAATTTTCTGAGAGCAGGCCGTGGTAAGCAGCTTCAGCAATGAGGTTTTGATCAGCATCACTCGCGTGTTCTTCTGCGAAGGATTCAACCCACCTGGAAGCGAGGATAAATTGTTTTTCGATATCGCCTTTGGAATCAGCGAGTGAATCGTTGAACTTCATAATGGCCTTGCCGTTCTTCAAATGGGTTTTGAAATCTCTGAAGAGCCGATAGGATTCTTCACTCAGTTCCAAAGGCAGTTCTAACGTTTCTTTTTCAAAAATGAAAAGGGCAGCTTCGGTGGAGTCTGTGTCACTCCAATAAGCGTCCTTCAGCGCTTCGTCCAAAGCATTGGTCAAGCCGGCTATCAAGGGCTGAAACGAGGAGGTCTGCGGAAATACCTTTCTCACTTTGGTGGCATTGGCTATCTGCGAGTTCCAAAATTCACGATTATCACCCGATAAAATCACTTTCCATCCCAACAACCCTTTGATACGGCTCAATCCCGAATATTTTAGAAGACCGAGGCTTTGGTTTAAAGCGGCCATCTTCATGAGAAGTTTTGTGGCGTCATAATCGTGCACTCCCTTCACATAGCCTTCGTCGTAGCGGGTAGCCATTTCTCGCTGAACGAAGTCAAGCACTTCCTTCTCCGAAGATTCATTCAATTCAGTAATGGAAGGGCTGTCACCCGATTCTTCTTCAATCTGTTTGAATAGTTTGAAAGCCAAATATTCGGCCCGATACACTTCTTCGTTTTCACTGATGATTTCCTGATTCCAAACGTCCTTGAGTGAAGCGAAATTGGCCTGATCTATTTTTTCAAAAAAATCGGTGGCGGTGATGTGGTAGAAAAAGTCTTCGTTTCGCTTTACCATCGACAGATCAACTGTCTGGGTATTGGTATTAAATGAATGTCTGCCAAGCTTTATGGTGTCTTTGCCGTTTACGAATAATTCGGTCTTGTCTCGAAGTTGTCTGATAGAATCCTCAAACGCCGACTTGAGGGATGACTGTAGCGTATCTGCTTTCACGGAATCACCCATGGTCATAAGGTCGTCAATGAGACTCCGCACTTTTTCGACCATAATGTCAGAAGCGAAATAGGCATTGATATCTGCTTCGGATGACATATTCAACAACCGCTTACGGATGCCGGAAGTTATCCTGTTTCCCGATTCTTGCAAGGCCAATGACCGTCGGTTTCGCTGATCAACTAGTGAGATTTTTTTGCTCTCAAATGCAGAGTAGATTTCTTCTCTTTTTTCGGACAATTTCGATACAAACTCCTCGAAATCGATGAATTTCCCCTCCAGATCCTCTACTTGAACCATGAGCTTGTTCATGTTCTGCTCGCAAGCCTCCGGGCTATCGGAGATGTCCAAATAATTGACCAGACTTTGGTTAATCAGTTTCAATTGGGCATTGAACTCGGATTCCCCTTCTTTTAGTGCCAACTCTTTTCGCCGCTTGGCAAGCACTGCCTTGATTTGGTTGAATCGCGAATAAATCGCCGAAATGCTATCGATGATTTGGGTCGTCTTGGTGGCATCGCTAATTTTCAGATTACCGACGATCTCAATCAGCATTTCCAACTCATGGGCAATGCGTTCTATTTCCTTGTTCAGCTCCAATGCGTCTGCAGCTTTTTTCACCTCGGAAACCGCACTGTTGAGTTTTTCAATTTTTGCTTCATAGGGGGCGAGTGCCTCCTTTCTCAATAGAAATTGCAGACATGCGTTGGATAAACTGCTGCTTACTTCTGATAGCTTCTCTTGTAGCTCATCCAGTTTCTTCTCGTCGATGTAGCGTCTCTCCTTAAGACCAATCGCTTTGCCACGCATGGCGCGAAGTTTCGAGAGATGTTCCACATATTGATCAATGCTTCTATGGCTACCTTTCGATTTATTGATGACACTCGACGCTTCCGATTCAAACTCGGAGAGTTCTTCGGATGCATTCTTTTTAAGTTCTGTTACTTTCTGGTATTCAGAAATGGCTGAGTCTGCTGCCGCTTGAATGCCCTTAATGACTTCTTGGATATTGGCTGCTTCTTCGTGAGCCAGCCAATGGTAGGTGTCTAGCAGGTCAGTAGACATCTTTGAAATATCGGCATAAAGATTTCCGTAAGAATCTTCTTTGTTCAATAATTTCAGCAACTCATTGGCTTCAGCCATTGCTCTTACCACTTCTTTATTACCTATTTTAAAGAGGTAGGCTTTATTTTCTGAACTGACAACCTTGTTGGGAGAGTGAAAAGGGGTTTGCCAAATTTGTATGGCGTGGTGTTTTGTCTGATCTGATTCGGCTTTGAAAAGGATCATTTCTCCATTTTCGAATAGGCTAAATCCATTGCAAATAATGGGAGTCCTTACTTCTTGGATGATTATGTTATATGAAAGCAGAACGTAGGTGCCATGTTCTTTTTCGTAGAAAACGTAAAGAAAATCCTCCCCATTGGGTGCTTGAATTTTCTTTTCGAAAAGCATTTTTTTCAAGTCATTCTGAAAAAGTTTGTACTCCCCCGTTTGAACATAATACCCTTCTGCGAAAATCAATCCCTGATCATCAGGCAAACGCACACAAGCCGATGCCATGGCGTCTACTCGCAGGGCTTGTTTTATTTTCTCGTTGTAAATGAAATGTCGAAAATGCTCCTCTTTGTAGGGCCGTATTTTTAATGCCCATAAATTGCCGAGCGGGGCGTAGTGAATCTCAGCGTCGTCCAGCGTCTGATCTTTCTCCTCCACGGGCTCTTCTAATATGCCCTTTCCCGTTTTGGTGTTGTCCTCAATTTTTATGGTCAGGTTTCCACCTACCGTTTCCACAAACACCTTGTCTTCTATTGATACGTGAGGGTGAGCACCCTGACGCTGCATATCTCTGGTCGCCTTCTTCCAACGAAATTCTTGTTGGTTGGGAAAGGTGAATTCGTGATCACTCCGGTTGTCAACATAGGTGGCTTGACCATTCCCTTTGAGCCATTTGAAGGTTTTGATGTCATCTGTGGTTTTTCCCACTTGAAAAACCATGAAGAGATGAGGCCCTCTTTCTGCAAACTTTATGAATCGTGTGTCGCGGTAGTATTTATAGAGATTGTTGAAGTCTTCAATAAACTGTTCGTTATTCAAGAATTCAGCTTCAGTGGCTTTGAAGTCATTTTCTTCATCATTGAAAATAAATGCGGAGAATACTTCTGAGATTTTGGTCTCAGACCTCAAACCCATGAAGACATTGTAGCCAAAAAGGAATTTGTTTTGACCGAGAGATATGATGTCTCTGGCCATGCAATTGTTTTCGGTAGTGACTCTCTCCGTAGCTTTTAGCTCAGTTGAGATAGAGCCAAAAACCTCTTTTCGTTTCCCGTTGAGAACTTCAAGTCTGCTTCGCAAATCAGTTCGTTGGTTTTGAAGCCGATTACGAATGATATCGTACGTGCCTTTTTCCAGCTTACCGTCCTGCTCTGTCTCTTGATTATTTTCTGCCATGAATTGTCATAAGTTGGATGGGTTTCCTCTCATTGGAGACATCCTTATTCAATGAGGCCGAGATTTTTAGGGGTTTGATTTTCAACACCTGCCATTTTTGCCAGATCCAATACTCGGCTTAGCGTACTTCGACGGTCAGGGTCATCCGAATTCACCATCAATTTCGTTACTAAAGCAACAATAGAGAGGTTTTTCAGGTCCTCAGAATCAATATCCGACGTGCCTATAAGTTCTTTCAGATTATCCAAAAGTGACTTACCCTCTCCGTTTGCATCCAAGAGTCTTGC
>DATFKV010000540.1:0-4072 GCA_035268465.1 Cryomorphaceae bacterium
TTAAGATACTGATCATACCGGTTGTGATAAAAACCTTTTTACGGTTTTTGGTCACTACATTGAACATATTGGAAAGGAATCCATTCCACTTCACCGTATTGGTTTTCTCCAAATACTTTGTCGGTTCCGGAAATAAAGTGAGACAGGCAGGCATCATGACAATGGCAATGACGAAAGCCGCCAAAACTCCAACCGCCGTAAACAGGCCAAATTCTTGCAAGGCCGGAATGCCGGTAAACCAGAGGCTGGCAAAACCAATAGACGTGGTAATGCTGGTGAGCAGGGTAGCCAATCCTGTGTCAGTGGTCATTAATCTGACTGATTCTTTTTTGGACAGGCCTTTCTTCAATTCCTCGAGATACCGCGAGTAAAGATGGACGGCATCGCTCATCCCCACCACGAAGATCACGGGGGGCAGCATATTTAAAAGAAGGCTGATGCCTTTTCCCGAAAGGTTGAGAATTCCTACACTCCAAACCACTGCTAAAAGAACGGTAACCATCGGTAGTACGATACCTCGAATGCTTCTGAACATAATGTAGAGAAGCACCACCACAAAGGCCATGGCGATGGCCATAAACATGACAAATTCAGTTTGAATTTTTTGGATGTATACCACCTGCCCGATAGCTCGACCGGAGACATGAACTCCGTCAAAATCGTACTCCGAAAGGATTGTATTCAATGATTCAGCAAGTTCATCGCTCTCATTTTTATTGAGCAACTCCTTGGTCATTGCTAAGATGGATACGGCCGATGTATCTGCTGAAAAAAGATTTCCGACTACCGAAGGATCTGAGAACACTCTCGTTGAATCCAAGTTTCGTTTTCCGGAAAGAAGGGGCCGCTGAAAAACCGTTCCGGTGAGAGGCTCTCTGACCCGTATTTTTGCATTGGTCGGAGAAGTCACCGAAATGACATGAGGCATCTTCGCCATATCGGCCGTTAGCTTTTCGACTTTTGTCAAAAACTCCGGTTCAAAAACGCCTTCTTCATTCACTAAGCCGACCAGCACAAAATCATTGTCGGTGCTGAATGTATCCCGGTGGATTTTAAAATACTCCGTCGCCTGATCGTCGGGCTTGAAGAACTTATCAAAATTGTAATCAAATCCTGTATCGGGTAGGGTAGACCCGAAAAAGGCCGAAATGGCCAGCAACAGAATTAGAGCAATTACAGAATTTCGTTTCGTGATCATTGGACTTTGCAAAGAACGCATTGTGTAAGTCAATGTTCTGATAAAAAAGAAAAAACATGAAAACCTGGAATACTCTACTATCAAGTGGTTAACCACTCAGAACATTGGCCATAGCATTTTAATAATGTAGATTAAAATGTCGCTTTAGCCGGAATTACTTTTTTACCTTAACCTATCTACTATCATTTTAATTTATCGACCATGCGGAAGCTCGTACTACTTAGCGTTATTCTATTTCTGAGTAATTCCTACACTTTTGGACAATTTTATGCTGAAGACTTTGACAATGGCGAGCCCGACCCTTGGATTGATACTTTGATAATTACAATTGACTCAAGTTCCACTCTTTGGCAAATCGGTATTCCTCAGAAAGAATTTTTGGACGAAGCCTTTTCATTTCCCAATGCCATCATCACAGATACGGTAAGTCCGTACCCTGCTTCGGACACCGCCATTTTCACATTAAAGGCGGCTCTGAATGATGATTATTATGGCATTGTTGCAATAAAATGGGTTCAAAAATTGGATATTGACTCACTCGATGGTGGTACTGTGGATTTTTCTATTGATGGAGGTGAGACTTGGGAGAATGCATTCGTTAGCCCTTATGTTTACAATTGGTACGGATGGGATAACCACAATATTGACACTCTGGCCAATGAGACTATCGTATTTTCGAAGCGTGATAGCTTGTGGCGAGAAATATGGTTTTGTTTCGATTACAGTTGGCTTTCCACGCTGGATGATTCCCTTCAAGTGCGGTATAGTTTTTTTAGCGATTCTATTCAAGGCTCTTCGGATGGATGGGTGATAGACAACATTATGATTGAACCCACATGGGTGCATACTGTCGGTGAAGCTCCTAAGAGTAATTCATACGTTTCTTTGTACCCAAATCCTGCGACGGAGAGGATCAATATTGAACTAAAAAAGTCTGATGAATTTCACATTATTAAAGAATTGAAAATTTATTCAGAATCAGGTCAAATCGTCAAGTCGTTTGAAACAATTCCCACAAAATTCTTCGTCGATGTTTCCGACTTACCCAGTGGGGTCTACGAGGTTTTGGTAAGATCAAATTTGAAAACTGAAGTTCACAAAGTCATTGTATCCAAGTGAAATGGCTAAACTTAGGCTCTTGGTTTTTCTTGTTATTTTATCGGGTTTTATGGGATATAATTCCATTAAGGAGCCTGAAAAAGTTGATCTACGTCAGCCTTTAGCATTTCCAGCTAAACAAGATCATGCGGATTTACCTATTTCCGCAGAGGGCGTTTTCTTGGGGAAACAGTTATTTTTTGATCCCATTCTAAGCAGGGACTCTTCGATCTCTTGTTCATCATGTCATAAACCTGAATCTGCATTTTCTGATGGAGGAAAGACCTTTAGTGCAGGGGTAGAAGGTAGAATGCAAAAACGAAACACACCACCTCTATTTAATTTAGCTTGGTCGGAAAAGTTCTTTTGGGATGGAAGAGCGATCAGTTTAACTGATCAAGCGATGCAAGTTGTTTCCAGTCATAACGAAATGGACCTGGCTTGGTCAGAGGCAGTGAGCCGTATTAAAAATGACAAAGCATACGAGATGTTTTTTCGGAGAGCATTTCCAGGTGAAATCATTGACAGCAATTTAGTGACCAATGCTCTGGCACAGTTTCAGCTCACATTAATTTCCGCAGATTCAAAGTTTGACCGAGTTCTTAGAGGTGAAGATGTCTTCACAAAAGAAGAATTTGAAGGTTTCGTCTTTGTGAATGATCAAAGTATGGGCAATTGCCTTCATTGCCATACGACCGATGCTCATGCCTTGGGAACCAATGCAGGATTTGCCAATAATGGATTGAGTTTCTTTGGAGATGAAGGCAAATATGGACTGACGAGTAAAAATGAAGATAGAGGTAAATTCAAGGTGCCGAGCCTTCGTAACCTCGTTTTTACGGCTCCCTACATGCACGATGGAAGGTTTGAAACCCTTAAGGAAGTCCTTGACTTTTATAGTGAAGGCGTGCACTTCAGTGAACACATGGACCCCCAAATGAAGTACTTTACACTTAACCGCCCTCTGTTTTCAGAGGAAGAAAAAAATCACATGTTAGCTTTTCTGAAGACGATGAGCGATACGACATTTGTCAGCAATCCTGAATACCTGCCATAAAAAACGCCCTCTCGAAACCGAGAGGGCGTTTTACATTTATCCGTTCAGATCAGAATTACTTCTTCTCTTCATTCACTTCTTCGAAGTCTACGTCCGTTACTTCTTCGTCGCCTTCAGAAGATGCGGAGTCAGCATTCTCAGCTCCGGCACCATTGCTCTGGCCTTCTTGCTGCGCGCTGTACATCTCTTGCGAAGCGGCTTGGAAAACAGTGTTCAGTTTTTCCATACCTGCATTCATCGCGTCGACATCTTTCGCTTCGTGAGCTTTTTTCAACTCTGCCAAAGCATCTTCGATAGGCTGCTTTTTGTCAGCGGGGATCTTATCTCCGAATTCATTTAACTGCTTTTCTGTCTGGAAAATCAAGGAGTCAGCCTTGTTTACTGTGTCAACTTCCTCCTTCGCTTTTCGGTCAGTTTCAGCATTGGCCTCAGCCTCTTTCTTCATTTTCTCGATTTCCTCGTCAGAAAGTCCGCTTGAAGCTTCGATTCTGATGCTTTGCTCTTTGCCTGTAGCTTTATCCTTGGCAGACACATTCAAAATACCGTTGGCATCGATGTCAAAGGTTACCTCGATTTGAGGAACGCCTCTTGGCGATGGCGGAATGTCTGACAATTGGAAGCGACCAATCGATCTGTTTCCTGCAGCCATAGGACGCTCACCTTGAAGAACGTGAATGTCTACTGAGGGCTGATTGTCTGATGCAGTCGAAAATACCTCC
>DATFKV010000541.1:0-2049 GCA_035268465.1 Cryomorphaceae bacterium
ACGGAATTTGACAAATCAAAACAATCGCCTGTGATGTCGAATGCATTTTCGCCCACTTGGGCTCCTTCGATTTCTCCGTCCCAGCTCAGGTTCCAGAAGAGGCAGGTACCGTTTCCGGGAATGCCTTCCAGATTGAACTCACCATTTTCGGAGAGGGCGATTATTTCGCCATCGTCAAAAGTGACAACGAAAATCATGTTTTCGCCTTCGGCCCCTTCTACTTCCAGTGAGAAACTATCATCTACTCCATCGCTTTTGCAAATTACGGTCGGTCCGTCTACGGTAAGCTCACCACCATCGGCGGTGCAGTCATCTTCTGAAGCGCTGAGGCTCCCTGCTTCCAAAAACAATGCACTGTCAAAAATTCCATCCGCACCGTCGGCAAGAGCCCATCTTATGGTATAAGTTTCTCCGGGAGTGACCGCTAACTCAGTATTTAAAAATACCGTGCGTCCATTGTACTCATAGTTGAGTCCTCCTGTATTATCAATATAAAGGTCGGCATTCTCTAATCCACCTTCGGGACAGCCTTCTGCATTCCACACATCTCCTTCGGTACCACCGTTGATAGTGTTGGAAGTAACCAATAAATCCGTACCCGGAACAAAAGCAATGTTCTCATTGGCATACCCACCGCCAGTCACAAAAATGCCCAAGACATCGCTGAATGGAGAACAGACATAGGAATTATAGTCTTCTGAAGCGAATGCATATTTAAAGTTGATGTAAGAACCATCGGGGATGAAATCGGCCGAAAGACTCACTGCATCGAAGGTCGATTTGTCAGCCAAATCTTCTAAGTCGTCATCTCCTTCAGTTTCGAAATTTGTCGAATTTCCGAGATTCTCATTCGGGCCGGCGGCTTCTGCTACCTCGCCTGTAGAGAGTATGACTCCATTGTTTTCATCGAAATCTGCACCTTCATAGGTTCCTGCAGCTCCTTCAGCACCGATGAGGGTAGCATTGGAGTAAGTTAAATTTGAATTCTCGCTGAGGAAGAGATCGATCAACTCAGTAGCGTCGGTAGAGTTGCTCGCAGAGAGCTGTGCTAGGCCTGAGTTGACCAAAAGCAAGCTCAAGACAATTCCTACTAAATGAGTAATGAATTTTTTCATGGTTGGTTTTGATTTTTGATTAACGATTAAGGGAGGGTAATTTCAGAAATGGCATTGTTCCATTGATTAACAGTCCATTGCGGTTTTTTGCCTAGTTGCAAAAATACCGTAGCCTCTGTTCCGTCTCTATTCGGTCGGAACATGATTAAATCAGTATTTTTTTGAGTAAGATATTCAAGTGCGGCTTCGAAGGATTCAAAATTCAAAGAAGCGATATTGAGATTGTAAGCCTCCTTAAGTTCTGTGGGAGGTATTTGAAAAGTTCCATCTTCTTGTAAATCCAGTTTGTTTTCTGATTGTGCAACTAGACTTAGACTGGAGAATAGCATCGTTGTGAGAATGAGAAAATTCAGTTTTTTCATTCTGAAAGGTTAAGGGTTAGAATTGGTCGGGCTCGATTATCGATGCCCAATTTTATTATCAATACAATGTTATGAAATCCATCGATCATTATTGGATATTGATCGTCAAAAACAGACCCATTGTCGTTTTCTTAACAAGAGATGCAACAAGTTGTTTTTTAAGCAGTAGGAAGGGTAGGGTAAATTCAGGTGAAATTGTCCTTGGCAAGATTAAGCCAGGATAGGGCGGAACCACTTAGCAATTGCTCTTTCAGCTCATCATTGTAAGCCATTGAGTGGATTAGCTGTCCGGGTTGGAGTTCACCAAGAGGAAAAGGATAGTCGGTTCCTAAAGCTATTCGATCAGCTCCTATTAGATTGACAACGTATTCGAGAACCTGGGGATCGTGAACCAAAGAATCGATCCAAAATTTCCCCAAGTAGTCGCGTGGATTCACGTCGTTATCCACCGCACAAAGATCGGGCCTTACATTGAAACCGTGTTCTACACGACCGACGGTAGCGGGAAAAGAACCACCCCCATGAGCAAATGCTACTCGAAGTTTCGGGAGCTTTTCGAAGACTCCGCCAAA
>DATFKV010000542.1:0-2033 GCA_035268465.1 Cryomorphaceae bacterium
TCCTAAAAAATTCTGGGAAGAAGACTATTTCATCTACCACAATCAAGACTACTACACTTTTGATAACTCCGGAACCAATGTAACCTCGAGGCTAGATACCGAGAAGTTGATCTACAAGAATTCAGAAAAAAAGGTAGTCTACTATGATTACACGGATTCCTACAGCAAAATATTCGGTGTTAACTCTGATTTTAACCACTACGTAGAGAGATACGAGTCAGGAGGGATTTTTCACAATGACTTTTACGTCAACTCTTTTTACCTCGGCACATACGCGAATGAAAAGATTTCGGAAGGTTGGGTCACATTGGAATACTCAAAAATCTATTCAGACTATAAATTCCTTGGCACGATACCTTTCTTACCGGGAAACCCTACGGTGAAGAGTACCGTGGTACTTGAAATTCCTGAGAATATCGAAATTGAAATCAGAGAAATGAATTTCGACGGCTATGAAATCAGTCGTACTGAGGAGCAGCTTAAAAAATCAAAGAAGATTACTTATACCTTTTCGAAGATAGATTTTGAAGAGGATTGTTACTATTGCCCGTCGGGCAGACATTACGAACCCCACTTGGTCGTTATCTACAAATCCGTGATAAAGCGAGGCGAAAAGCAGGATCTCCTTCCTGACGTTTCCAATCTTTACGGGTGGTACAGTAGTTTGGTGGCGGAGGTCGAAGATGATCCCGAGCAGATCAGCGATTTGGTGGCTCAATTTGCAGATATACCGAAAGGTGAGGAGCAAGTAAAGGCGGTATTTGACTGGATAAAAAACAACATCCGATACATTGCTTTCGAATCGGGAATGGCAGGTTTCAGACCGGATGAATGTCAGGACGTCTACAACAATCGCTATGGAGACTGCAAAGGCATGTCAAATCTTTGCAAGAATGTACTCATCCAACTGGGACACGATGCCAGGCTGGCTTGGATTGGTACAAGGAAGGAAGTGCCTTACGATTATTCCATTCCATCTTTGATAGTGGACAATCACATGATCGTCGCTTTAAAGCTCGATGGTGAATGGATCTTTGTGGATCCTACGGAAACTTATGGTAAGCACAAAGAATACGCATTTAGAATACAAGGCCGTCCCGTATTGATCGAAAATGGAGAAGACTATATTATCAGTGAGGTTCCCGGAAGTGCCGTGGATTCAGATTATGTGCGAAGAAAATATACCTACACCTTTGACCCACAAAATCTCGTAGGAATTTACGAGGCGGACATGGTTATGACGGGCGAGCCAAAAAAATATGTTTTGGCCAATTACAACATGACATTGGCTCAGGACAGAGAGGACGCCTTGGTGTCGTACCTTAGACCTTACGACACCGGAAGTCTTGAGCTCATCAGCGAAAGAGGACTTACTCAAGAGGCTGACTCCCTTCACTTTTCGTACCGCTATTCGTCCCCTTCGGGAATTATTGATTTGGGAAATGAATATTACCTCGATATCGATCCGTCGCGCGATCTGGAGTCATTAAAATTGGAGGATAAACGCAAAGCCGATTATTATTTCGGAGAAAGGTACAATCGCGAGACCATCATCGAAATGATTATACCCGAAGGCTATTCCGTGACCCATGTGCCTAAAAGTTTTAGCAACAAGACAGATTTCTTTGAAATGTCAATACAGCTAACCGAAACAGCCGATAAGATCACCATAGAAAAAAGAATAATAATACCGGAAGGTATTGTTTCCAATGATCAAAACGAAGAGTTTCAAAACGCAATTGGCAAATTAATATCCTACTACGAAGACACGATTATTCTGACCCAAAATTAAAATCAATGAAAAGGATTATCTTATTCATATCACTCGCATGTACTATCTCCGCTTTTTCTCAAGATCGAAGAAGCATGAGGTTTATTGAAGATGCACGAGAGGCCACGACGCCATATCTCAAAGGCCAAGAGAGTTATAAAGAAAGTGAGAAGGGTGATAACTCTGCGGTCATACTCGACAAGATATTTGTCGGCAATTATGAAGGGAAACAAGGAAAAATACAATCGCTAACTTACGAACG
>DATFKV010000543.1:0-11991 GCA_035268465.1 Cryomorphaceae bacterium
ATCATATGATCGTCAATATCTGCTGTATAATTGTCAATCACATCTGTTTCCAATAAGGCGATATCATATCCCACTGAGCCACCCAACTGGATTGTACTAAGCGGACTGGTTGTCGCAATTCCCACTCGCTCATTTGCCACATGAATCATTGATTCCGTGCCTGAGAAAACGCTCAATGCCGTTGATGTATTTGATTCTTCCACTACTTCCAAGCGAGCCGCAGGGGCATTGGTCCCGATACCGATCTTGTCCCCCTCATTATAAACCCTGCTGTTCCCTTCATCAATTGACCAATCATTGTCTTCTTTAAGAGGGGCCAGATTCACGAAATGATCGATTCCTGCTTCGCTCAGAGAGAGTATGGTGTCATTTATCAATGAAAATCCTGATTCATCAATAAGTTCGTTGGTCAGATCGGCATCTTCATCATCAACCAATACATCCAAATTGACGCTATAGTTCTCTCCTGCTTCTGAGATGATTAGGGTGAAACCTTCAGGACCGCCCAGTTGCACACCACTTAAAAGCTCATTGGCCGGGTTGGCATCATTGTCACTTACATTCAAATCAGCTAATGAAATATTCACTTCGCTGCCATCGGCTTGGGTGAGTATGATGGTATTGCTCTCAGCATCATACCCGGCCGTCGTAATCAATTCGTTGGTAGCATCCGAATCACCATCATCGACGTTCAAACCTTCGAGGGAGACATTGACCAAATTTCCTGACTCATCAATCGAGATCGTCTGTGTTTCTGGATCAAACTCTGCTGAATCAATTAGTTCGTTCGTTGGATCGGCATCGGCATCATCGACATCCAAACCATCCAAAGTAAAACTCACCTCGTTCTCTCCTTCCTCAATGGTAATGGTTTGGTTTTCCTGATTGAATGAAGCGGAATCGATCAGCTCGTTGGTTGAATCATTGTCCAAAGATGCTTCGGTATTGCCGGCAAATAATGCATATGGAACAGAAAGAAATTGTGATGCTCCCAGACTTTCCAAACCTGTACCACTATCGACTTCTATCTCGTACCAAATGTTTCCCGAAGACCAAGGTATTTCAGCAAAACTTCCTTCCGTTGCATCTCCGGCTCCAATGACCAAGTTGATCAAACCGAAGCCGTTGGTCGTAATTCCCGAGTGAGATTCAGAATATACGATCGTTCCGGAGGGTCCTCCTTCTCGAATGGTAATAATCAGAAACACCATTTGGTTTTGGAGAGCTTCACCTGACTCGCCGTCTCTTAGCGCCGCCTGATAATTGATCCCTTCAGGCGATTGAGCAGTAGAAAGGTGGCAGTAGAAAAAAACCAGAAGAAAGGGGATGAATTTCGAGCAAAATAGCTTCATAAACGGAACAGAACAAAGGATTGAAACCTTTTGTAAAATACCTCAATTCAAGGGATGGAAATGAAGGGGACCTATTATAAATGCTAACAGGTCAACGTGAGTTACGGATGAGGGTAGTTTATTGTAGGGTGTTTTTCTCCGATATGCTTCTCAAATCGCTTAATATCTACTTCCGAAAAAAGCTCTTTTTTATCAAAAAGCGATTCCACGAAATGTTGAGAAAGGTAGGGCGCAAGCATCACTCCCTTTGTTCCTAAACCATTGAATATATGAAGGTTTTGATCAAGTGGGTGTTTCCCCATTAGTGGCCTCCTGTCTTGCACAGTGGGCCGAATACCCGCTTTGTGATCAACAACTTCGTAACCGACGTCAAAGTAATTTTCAAATTTTTCAAGGAGCTCTTTTTTTCCCGAATCCGTAGGTTCGGTGGTTTTATCTTTCCAGCTAAATGTGGCTCCCAGCCGAAAAAGATTATTGCCCAAAGGCAAAAGAAAAAAACCTGCATTGAATGTACGGTCCAGAAATAAGTCGGGACAGTTCAGGGTGAGCACTTCACCTTTGGTCAAGCCAAAAGGCAAGTAGGACCACCAATCGCTTTGAGCCGACTGATTTCCGCGGCAGTCGATAATTTGCGTAAAAACATCACCTCCGCCATATGTTTCAGTTAATTCTTTGATCGATGGGGTGTCGCCAAGTTTGGCTTGACGAAAGCAGTCTATCTCCGAAAGGTGTTTTCTTGCCGCAGTCAGGAAAACGGGAATATCCAAATACCCGGCATGGCGCACCTCTCCCTCTCCATAGTCGGGATTTTGACCAAAAGTTGACTTCAGCTGTGGTGAGGGATTGAACAAGTATGGACGAAAGCCGGGGAGGTCGTTCTTCTCATACCACTTGTCGAGTTCTTGTTTTGACCCATGAATTCGCCATACAGGCCGAGGTTTATAAAATTCCGCCCCTAAAAGGGTCTCCATTCTCGGGTAGAAGTCCTCCAGTTCACGAATGAATTCGTCAGCCATCCAGCTCTTGTTAATTCTTCTGAAGACTATGGGATTCCACAACCCCGCGGCCACCATGGAGCTGGAAGATTGGTACCCGTCATCAAAAACAACAAAATCAATTCCTCTTTCGAGCAACCTTATAGCGAGTACCGTTCCCGCGATGCCTTGACCTAATATTGCTATCACCCTGCAAAGCTAGTTTATACCGTGACAATAGCCAGTAGTAATGCAGGCACTAGAGATAGCAGAACAATAATAAAGTAAGCGATAAGTATTGTGATGGATTTGATAAAAGAGGTAAAAACCTTCTGAGAATAAACCACTTTGAGAGACCACACGAAATAGAGTAATAGAATAAGCGGAATTATCCCGAAGGTTTCAACTTCAGACCAAAAGCCAATCAGGAGATAAATGCTTAAGAGAGCAAATCCAAATGTGTGAATATGCAAGGCATGGACGAGGTGCTGAACGTAAAACGAATTTCTTCTGAAGTGAAAAATCCATAACACAACCGCAAAAACCGGCAATAAAAAGAACAGAGAAATAGACGCAACCCTGAATAGTGCGCGCAGGAAAGAATCAGGGTTGTTATTGGCTTTCTCCACGTGTTCGAGAAAATACTGCTTCAGTCCTCCCTCTTCGAACTCTTCCCCGTCAATACTAATCCGGTTGCCCACTTCTTTCTGCTGAAGAGAATCAATTCGAGATCTTAAACCGGCTATTGCAATATTACCTGTGTCAACTGACAAAAGGCTATCGAGAATCATAACTTTTTGCTCTTTTAGTTCATCGTTTGACATGCCAAGGTCTAATGGACTCTGTTTTACCGATAAGGATAAGAGAAAGAAGTAGATAAAACTGGTGAAGAGATACATTCTGAAAGGGGCGATATACGATTGACGTTTCCCTTCATTAAACTGTTTTGTAAGCCTTCCCGGCTTGACCATTAACAACAGGATGCTTCGAAAAAATTTTGAATCTACGGCAAAGTAATCTTGAAAAAAGTCGCCTATGAAGTCCTTCAATGGCACTTTGGCCCCTTTTGTTCGCTGACCGCAATTGGAACAGAACTGATCTGTCGGCTTTAATTCATTCCCACAGTTCAAACACTGTGGTAGATATTTCTGGATATTGCCCATTTACTTGGGGCTGAAATTAAGAAACCTCGCCGTTTATCAAACAGCGGCCAGAATCTCTTTGACAATCGATGGCAGGTAGTTGAATTCTCTCTCTTTGCTCACGAAACGTTTTGCGCCGATATTATAAGCTTCATCAATCGTCCACTCATTGTCATTATTACTCAAGAATATGACGGGAACGTTGTAATCAAAACTCTGCATGAGTTGGATCAGGTCAAAACCACTGATCGAAGGCATCGTAATATCTACAATGACCAAATCATATTGCTTTGATCCCAATAACTTCATCGCTTCAGCTGAGCTTGGAGCAATGTCGACCTCGTATCCACTCTGGGTAAGTAGCTTACGAGTAATCTTAAGCGTAATCACCTCATCGTCGACAAGTAGAATCGTTTGTTTTTTATTTGAAGGCACCAAATTCAAAGTTAGGGGAATATGATTGTTTTCCTAGACTATTTCCAGCTGACGCTTGGCATCTTGCAGCGCCTCTTCTGAATGTCTTGTGATTAGATCGATTTCTGAAACGACTCCTTCCAGTTCTTCAGCTTTCAGCTTATTCTCAACTTTCCGAAGTAATATAACCAAGTCCTTAAGGCCCAAGGGAACTGCTGCGGAACGCATTCGATGAATGACAAAACGCACCTTGCTCCAATTTCCTTCTTCACGAGCATCCTTCAACTCAGTGAGATCTAATGCGGTACGCTCTGTATACAACTTCAAAATGTCATTTACGAAGTCTTCATCATTTCCGGAAAGCTGCTTTAAGCCTTTCACATCAATTGTGCTCATATTGGAATATAGTTAAAGAGGGTAATTGTACCATAAGTACGCTCTACGAACTAAAACAGTTTCAAACGGCGAAAATTATTCGAATAGCCTGAAAATATCCATTCCGTTGGCATAAATTAATAACGTGAGCAATAAAGCGATTCCAACCAATTGTGCATATTCCAACACCTTCTGATTTGGCTGCCGCCCGGATACCATTTCGTACAAAAGAAACATGACATGGCCACCATCTAAAGCAGGAATGGGAAGAATATTCATAACGGCCAGGATTATGGATAAGAAAGCCGTCATGTTCCAGAATCGTTGCCAATTCCAAGTATCATCAAATAGCTTTCCTATGGTGATGAACCCACCGACTTGTTTGACCCCTTCACTGCTAAAAAGCAATTTGAGTGAACGCACGTAATCCGTAAGTCGAGACCAACCATAGGAGATGCCGGCGGGAAAACTCTCCAAAAACCCGTATTCCTGACTCACGGTATCAAAGAACTCCAACGGGCTCTTGTAACCAAAGCCCAAACGTCCGTCTTCGCTTACCTGAGCGGTCAAAGATTTTACTTGACCATCTCGTTCAACGGTAATTTGAATGTCCTCCCCTTTCCGTGAACCCAAAATATTCAATAAAGCAGGTAGATAGCTGACGTCTTGCCCGTCTATCGATACAAATTCATCTCCTTTTTTCAAGCCGGCTTTTGCCGCGTTAGATCCGTCCACCACAGTATCTACGACTGCCGGAAATTGCTCTAGAAATAAAGACTGTCTTCCCGATTTTAAAACAGCCTGATCAATATCAGCTGGCAGCGTAATGACCTCGTCGGTGCCATTTCGCTCCACACTTATTTTTCGTGCTCCGCCAAAGAGCACTGCTGCATTCACATCGTTCAATACTTTAATTTCTTCACCCTCTATTCCGGTTATTTTATCACCGTGTTCAAACCCACTTTCCAGCATAAGGCTATCAGCGTAAACCCCGTAAGAAAGATTCTCAATGGGTATGTATTGTTTGCCCCAAGCAAAAAGAAGCATGGCATAGATGAAGAACGCCAATAGAACATTTACCGTAACTCCACCTACCATGATGATGAGGCGTTGCCATGCCGGCTTCGATCGGAATTCCCAAGGTTTTGGAGGCTCTGCCATTTGCTCTCGGTCCATCGATTCATCGATCATCCCCGAAATTTTCACATACCCGCCCAGCGGGAGCCATCCGATACCGTATTCCGTACCGCCTATCTTTTTCTTAAAAAGCGAAAAGTAGGGATCGAAAAACAAGTAGAACTTCTCTACTCTGGTTTTGAAAAGCTTTGCCGGTATGAAGTGCCCCATCTCGTGAAGAACTATCAATATGGAAAGGCTTAATAAAAACTGACTTACTTTAATGACTATATCCATTATCTATCGGGCAACTTTAGTCTTAATAAACTCTTTGGCTTTTGCTCTGGTTTCCGCATCGCAGGCAAAATAATCTTCTAAACTTGGTTTCTTAATGTTGGAGACCTTATTCAGGCAGCTCTCCACCACATCCGACATTTCTAAAAAGCCAAGCTCTTCTTTTAAGAAAGCCTCCACTGCTATTTCATTGGCAGCATTTAAAATACAAGGTGCATTTCCACCCATCTTCATGCTCTCAAATGCCAGTGAAAGATTTTTGAATGTCTCCATGTCCGGCTTCTCGAAAGTGAGGGATGGGTAATCGGCAAAATTGAATCGAGGAAAATCAGATTTCAATCGGTCGGGGAAGCTTAAAGCAAACTGGATGGGCAGCTTCATATCGGGATATCCCATCTGAGCTTTTATGCTGCCATCCTCAAATTGAGCCATGCTGTGAATAACCGACTGCGGGTGAACTACCACGTCAATTTCTTCCGGCTTTAAGCCAAAGAGCCATTTGGCCTCAATAACTTCCAGCCCTTTGTTCATTAAGCTGGCTGAGTCGATGGTGACTTTAGCTCCCATGTCCCAATTGGGATGTTTGAGGGCTTGCTTGGGTGTAACATTCGCAAGATCTTCAACAGTTCTACCTCGAAAAGGACCACCGGAAGCAGTGAGAATGACGCGTTCCAGCTTGTTGTGAAATTCTCCTACAATACATTGAAAAATGGCCGAATGCTCGGAATCTACGGGATAAATGTTTACCCCTTTTTGTCTCGCTGCCGCTGTCACCAACTCCCCTGCAACAACCAATGTTTCTTTGTTTGCCAAGGCAATGTGCTTGCCGGCATCTATCGCATTTAAGGTAGGCTGCAAACCCGAAAAACCGACCAGCGCGGTAAGGACAATATCAATTTCCTCCATTTGCACTACTTCGGCAATTGCCTCGGCGCCGCAATACACTTTGATGCCCTTGTCAAACAGGAGCTCCTTTAACCACGCGTAGCGCGATTTGTCATTAATCACCACTGCATTTGGTGAAAACTTGAGCGCTTGTTCTGCCAAAAGATCAGCGTTCCCATTTGCCGTAAGCACCTCTACCACAAACTCGTCAGGATGCGCTGCGATGACTTCCAGAGCCTGTGTCCCTATAGAACCGGTAGAGCCGAGAATGGCAATATGCTTTGATTTTTTCTCTTGCATAAAGGCGCAAAGATAACATATAGTAAACCACGGAGGTCTCTATTTGGCAGAGCGCATTTTTACTTCCTCCAATAATTTCTCGTCCGCATCCTCAATACCGTTGAGAGCAACGAAATTTCCGCCTCCCTTTTCTGCAAGCTCTTTCATTTCTTTGGTGGTGTATTTTCCACATTTAATACCTACTACAGAGGTCACTACACCTTTCTTCTTGTATTTCGCAGAGAGTTTTTGAGCCTTTGCAGCACCTTCGTTAAAAGCTCCGTCTGTGGCCAAGATGATTTGGTTGTTTCCGTCTTCCAGATAAAAGTCCATAGCGGCTTGTCCGGCACGGTTTATTGCTTTTGTTCCTTCTGTTTTGCCGCCAGCCGTCAATCCCTTTATGGCTGACTTACACGCCTCTTTATCGAGATTGCTTTCCGTTTTTAAAATCACCCCCGCATCGGTGGCGTAAGATATTAAGGTGAAGCGATCAATATCCCTCAGCACATCTACCAAGTTGATCATGGCTACTTTCAACAAGTCCAGTTTTCCATTGTGTTTCATCGAAGTGGACACATCAACCAAAAAGACCAAATTGTTCGGCTTGAATTTCGAAAGGGGCAGCACGAGATCCTCTTCTTCAGGAATATTTTCCGGTTGAGGTTTTAATGGTGTCAGTGAAGGTTTCTTTGGTGTCTTGGGAGTCTCCGGCGTAGCCTGAGGTTGAGAAATTTCAGGCTCGGGATTCAGGTATTCTGTTTGCTCAACGTCCAAAAATGCCACGAGATGGTCATTGGTGGCGTTTACAAAAATGGAAGTATCCAAACCGGAAAGGGCGAAATAATATCTTCCCAAAGGCAGATTGAGGTCTAGCTCGCCATTCACATCAGTGTAATACTTCCCCACCGGCTCTCCTTCTTTGAAAACCTGCACTTCAGATTTGGCCAATGGAATGTTTCGCATCGTGCGAGCGGTAACACTAAATGGTCTGAGAGAACCCGCAGGATCATCAGAAAAATCGGGGCAGGGAATAAATCGATCCGCTGCATACGTCGATTCTCCTTTTACTACAATTTGCCGGGGAGCCTCCCAAGCACTCGTGAAAACATCAAACTTTTCTTTAAAAGAACCGGCGGTAGGCGGATTGTAGCGCAGGCGCACGTACTCTGTCTCTCCGGGCTCAATGGTTTTAGAACTAAAAGTAACGTCTACATTTTTGGGTACCTCCACCCGAAATATGATGACTTGCTCAGCCGTCTTATTTTCAATTCCGAAGTCGGCGAAGTTTTCGTCTGCTCGGGTGAGCAATCCAAAATCCATCTGCGACGATACCAAGCTAACTTGACCGATAGCCGAAGCAAGGACGAAAGAAAAAAATAGTGTTAAGAGTTTTTCCATTGAAGGAGAAGATCTGCGTTGTCTCGATTATCACTCAAGCGAGGTACTTTATTTTGCCCCCCGAGTTTTCCTTTAGACTTCATGAACCGGTTAAACGCATCCTTTTGAAGAGATGTTATCTCAAGCGGTCGCAATATTTTTCCTTTTATCAAATCGGCATAATAGATATTCTTCTTCTGCATGGCCAGATCCAGCTCCGCCGAAAAAGCTTTAATATCTTCGGGTTCTTTGGCAAAAGACACGAGCCAGTCGTGATGCGGAAGTCCTTCTTTGGGATTGAGCTGAGGTGCAACATGAAACTCAATGATCTCGGCAGGATATTTCGCCACGACTTCGTTTAGCGCCCCCTCTACTTCCTCGGCAATAACGTGCTCACCAAATGCAGAAGTGAAGTGTTTTATCCGACCGGTTACCAATATTTTATATGGATCGAGTGAGGTGAACTTCACCGTATCGCCGATGCTATAAGCCCATAGACCGGCATTGGTCGAAAGAACCAAAGCATAGTTTTTTCCGAGTTCAACCTCCGCTAAACTCAATCTGGTTGGATTCTCATCAAAGTATGACTCGACCGGAATGAACTCAAAAAAGATGCCCCCGTCCATGTTTAACAAGAGCGACTTGTCATCTTGCTCATTTTGAAAAGCAATAAACCCCTCACTAGCCGGATAGGTCTCGATACTGTCCACTTTTCCTCCGATGAGTTTTTCAAATCGAGGTCGATAAGGCTCAAAATTAACCCCTCCGTAAACGAAGAGCTTAAAAGTAGGGAAGAGCTCTCGAACCGTTGACTTACCCGTAACTTCCAGTAATTTCTCGAAATAGTGCTGCACCCAGCTCGGAATACCCGAGATGAGACTCATCGGCTCATGGCGTGTCTCCTCTACTACTGCTGCTACTTTGGTCTCCCAATCATCAATGGAGTTGGTTTCAAATGAAGGAAGTCTGTTCTTTTGAAGATAACCGGGTACGTGATGAGCTACGATTCCCGAAAGTCTACCCGTGGGAATACCATTCGTGTCATCCAAGACAGGACTTCCCTGAAGAAAAATCATCTTGCCGTTTACAAATTGAGCGTTCCCCGTTTTTGCAATGTACAAGAGGAGCGCATTCTTTGCTGCCTCGGTATGATGAGGCATAGACTCTTTTGAAATCGGGATGTATTTCGCTCCGCTCGTGGTCCCTGATGTTTTGGAAAAATAAAGCGGGCGCCCGGGCCACAAGATATTCTCTTCTCCATTCACTACCCTTTCGATGTAGGGCTTGAGTGCTTCATAATCGCGCAGAGGAACGCGATCCTTAAATTGCGAATAGTTCTTGATACTTGAAAAGGAATGATCTTTTCCAAAGGCAGTATGCTGAGCTTTTGACACCAAAGAAGACAAGGTTTCTTCTTGGCGCTTCAGTGCCTCTCGGCTCCATTTCTCTACCTTTTTGGCTGCTATAGCAGCGATCGGTTTACTCAACCATTCTTTAAGTCCCATATGTTAAGAGGAAAATGCAATAAAGTCTCTCGGATTAAGCGGAGTACCGTTATACCAAAGTTCAAAGTGAAGATGCGGCCCATCGGTCAGTTCTCCTGAATTTCCGATGATTGCAATCGAATCACCCGCTTCTACCCTGTCACCAACCCTTTTGAGCAAAACCGAATTGTGTTTGTAGACCGAGACCAAATTATTAGCATGCTGAATTTGGATGACATTTCCACCGTCGGATGTGAAGGAAGACATGACAACCGTTCCGTCGAGAATGGCTTTCACGGTCTCCCCTTCTTTGGCAGCCACGTCAATACCATAATGCCCTACCTTCAGATCAAAATCAGAAGTAATGGTGCCGATAATCGGGGGAAAAAGCAAGGTGCCCGGCAGGCCGAGAGATTCAGAAACGGATTGTGATTGGGTACTCAATGCATACCGCTCCTCTGATTCAATTTCCTGACGTAAAACGGAATCTTGAGGTGAAACCGAAAAATCCAGATTTTCATATTCTTCCGCATCTCCTCCGAGTGCCATCTTAGCGGTATCTGTCTCGATGTCGCCGTTCAGGATTCGCTGAATATTTTCAAAATATGTACTGTACACGGTTTGCGCGCGCTCCAGTGAATCCACCTTGATGGTCGCATTGAGCGCACGTGTTCGGGTTTGGGTATCGCTATAGCCGGGAATGTATTCTTTTAACGGTGTCAAAATTACCGTTGACAACACCACGGCAGCAATTGAAATGAATAAAAATGCTACTCCGGCAATCACATTCAAAGGAGTTAAGTAAGCAGAGAAGCTCTCATCAAAGGTAGCATCGTTCATCACCACCAATCTATACTTACTCTTCAGCTTCCGTATGAGCTGCTTTCTACGCTCTTTCTTTGTTTGTTTCTTCTCCATTGACACAGCACAAATATCCGAATTCCTTTTTCAAACTCAGTTTCGGAAAAATGCAATAATTTTGCGTTTTTCGTGTTAAACGACTATTCCGATAAAGGCAATCCGTGATTTCAATTCGACCATATAAACTTCTGAGTTTGATTTTTCTTGCGTGCATCTTCGCTCTAGCGGGGTGTTCAAAGAAAAAATCGGGCTTTACGAACAGGCTTTACCACAACACAACGTCTCATTACAATTGGTATTTCAATGCGTCGGAAATTCTCCGGTTGACGAAAGAACAAGTATGGGCCAGCAAAGAAGAGGACTATTTAGAGCTTCTACCCGTATACGTGATGCCCAGTGAAGAGGAGCAGAAAAATCTCTATCCTCAAATGGATGAGATTATAGAGAAGTGCAGCACGGTGATTGATCGCCACAGTATGGAGATCAGTAAGAAAGAGCATAACAAGTGGATTGATGAGTGTTACCTGATGATTGGTATCGCCAATTTCTACAAAGGTCAATACGCCAAAACGGAAGAGATGACTTCTTACGTAGCCAAAAAATACAAAGGTCAAAGTTCTCGTTTTGACGCAGCTCTTTGGTTGGCACGCACCTACATCGAACAAGAGCGCTACGGTAAAGCGGCAACGGTTCTGAGTGTGGTGGAAGATGACAATTCGAAAGAAAGACCCAAAGATTTTACTTGGAAACTAGAAACGGTAAAGGCTCAAATGATGTTGAGACAAGACCGGTACAAAGATGCCATCCCCTACTTGGAAGATGCCTCAAATCTTTGCGACGACGACCAAATGAAGGCTCGACTCACATATATCCTGGCTCAGGTTTATAACATGGAGGGGCGCAATGCTAATGCTATCGAAGCTTACGCAGAAGTAGTAGACATGAAGCCCGATTACGAGATGGAGTTCTACGCTAAAATCTCCCAAGCCTTGGCTTTTGACAGAAAACTCGATTCTAAAAAAATCAAAGACATGCTTCTCAAAATGGCCAATGATGAGAAGAATGAGGAGTATTATGACCAAATTTATTACGCATTAGCCGAGATCGAGTTGGAAGAACAAAACGTTGCTCAAGGGATTGAATACTTGAAAACTTCCATAAAAAAGAGCGTAAGTAATCCGATTCAAAAAGGAAAGAGTTACTTGCGATTAGCCGAGCTAAATTTTGCCGACAGAAATTATGTGTTGGCCAAGAATTATTACGACAGTACAGCCACCATTCTACCGGAAGACTTTCCAAATTACAAGTCAATTGTAGCCAAAGCCAATTCCTTGAATGATTTGGTTAACAACCTTGAGATCGTCCAAACCAACGACAGTTTGATTGGCTTGGCTTCCTTGGATGTAAAGGATAGAGATAAGAAGATCCTGAAGATCAT
>DATFKV010000544.1:0-2042 GCA_035268465.1 Cryomorphaceae bacterium
ACAGTGGTGGTGAGCATTTTATCAAAATCACAATCGGCAAAGATCAGATTCGGATTTTTACCCCCTAGTTCCAAACTGAGTTTTTTGAATTGCGTGCCCGCTACTTGGATTATTCTCTTTCCTGTTTCGGTCCCTCCCGTAAAAGATATGGCTTTAACACTGCTGTGACGGGTCAGCGCATCACCCGTATTTGCTCCCGATCCGTGTATGATATTGAGTACTCCTTTCGGAAAATTCACTTCCTTGGCCACTTGTGCCAGCATATAAGCGGTCATGGGAGTGATTTCAGAAGGTTTGGCCACGATGGTATTTCCAGCGGCCAGAGCAGGAGCAATTTTCCATGTAAAAAGATATAAGGGCAAATTCCAAGGAGAAATGCACGCGACCACTCCCAAAGGTCGACGAAGGGTGTAGTTGATACCCAGCCCTTCGGTAAAGTTGCTTTCAGAAGAAAAGTGAACTGCGGCACTGGCGTAAAATTCGAAGTTTTGGATTGCTCTGGGAATATCAACCATTCGAGCAAGAGAAACGGGCTTGCCATTGTCCTTGCTTTCTGCCTTTACGAATTCGTCCATTCGTCTCTCGATGCCTCTTGCCAAGCTCATAAGGTGGGCAAACCTTTCGGGGCCCTTCAAAGAAGACCAAGCGGAAAATGCTCGCTCAGCTGCCTCAACGGCGGCTGCCACATCATTATCATCGCTATCCGGAATCTCTCCATACTGCTTTCCGCATGAAGGATCAATGTTTGCAATATATTCACCCGAAGCAGGAGAAACGAAATTACCATCAATAAAATTTTCAATGCGCTCCATGCGGTGAATTTCGAAAAATTTAAGGTTAGGAGAGAAATAATTCTTTAAAACAAAAAAAGAGAGCTCTCTTTTGAGCTCTCTCTGTTGCGAAAAACATGTAAACTGTAAAACCTGACGCAAATCTAAGTCAAGTGAAGGCAATGAAACGTTAACAAAGGATTACGTTTTGTTAATTAAGGTTAAGGATGGTGCACTTGCATGGATGAGGCGACTAAATTTGTGATGCTTGAAGAAATCATATATTCCCATACTTATTGTACTAATCAGCTTTTCGTTGATTGGTCTGGTAGCTATCCAAATCTATTGGATACAGAATTCCGTGGCATTGAGAGATACGCAATTCAGACGTAGCGTCAAGATTGCATTGGCGGAAGTAAACAATGTACTTGAACGTGAAGAGGCGCATGAACGCATGCGGAGATCTGACATTGGAAGAAAAATACGGGCGCAGATCGATAGTATTTCAGATGAAAAGACCGTCGCTCATTTATGGACTTCGGACAATACTACCGCAGACAGCACGAACTTTCTCAGCCAAGATGGGGCAAACCAATTGCGTGTTTTTAGGAAAAAGAAAGAACTGGAATTTCCCGACCCAATGGTAATGGGCCACGAGAGACTAACCGAAAAAAAGACTGCCAAAGTTCCCAACTATTTTCCTGAAAGAGAGCAAAAAATAATCACGGAGTTGCTGACGGGTTTGGTTAATATTGATCGAGATTCGGACGTTCTCAATCGATATGGAAGTGCCCAAATAGACTCCCTTTTGAATTTGCATTTAAGCGATATCGGTGGGATTGATGCTGATTATGAATTTGGAATTTTCGATCTGTTCGACAACCCGTTAATTTTGTCGGAAGACCTAAAAGACACAGCGCCACTGTACAATAAAGGGTACAAGGTGCGTTTATTTCCTGATGACTTTACACAACCTACCCGATACTTGAGAATATGGTTTCCCAATCAAGAATCGTATTTGATTAGAACATTATGGCCTCTACTCACTTCATCAGCGATATTTTTGATAGCGATCATTTTGGCATTTGCCTACAGCATCCGAACCATTTTTAGGCAGAAAAAAATATCAGAAATAAAAAACGACTTCATTAACAATATGACCCACGAGCTCAAAACGCCCATCTCTACCATATCTCTGGCATGCGAAGCCTTGGCAGACCCGGTGATGAGTCGCAGTCAAGACAGGCACAAGCAATACGTCGGGATGATAAG
>DATFKV010000545.1:0-2305 GCA_035268465.1 Cryomorphaceae bacterium
CCAAGAATTGCAACAGAAGTTGGAAGGCCGTTTGAACAAGATGGTAGAAACGTATCAAGGAAAAGTTTCTGAATTTGAAAGTGACACCACTATGTCACAAGCCATGCAAGCAAGCGTTGCGGGAGAGATCCAGGATTTACAAAAGCGAATCCAAGAATTTCAGCAAACGGCTTACACGGAAATTGAAACGAAGCAGAATGAACTCATGGCGCAAATGTTCGAAAAAGTAAGAGCAGCAGCTGTAGCCGTGGGTGAAACTGATGATTACACCTACATTTTCGACGCCAGCAGTGGAGCTTTACTCTTTGCCGGTGGTGAGGACGTAACGGCAAAAGTGAAAGTTCAATTGGGGCTATAAGCCAAATAAAATAGTAAACAGAAAAGGGGTGTCAATTTTGACATCCCTTTTTTTTGCGCCTAAGTTCCGACAATCATTTTCGGAGAACACAGTATGGTTGGCGCTAAACTTTCCAGCTGAGTAGCAGGCTTGGCTTTCAATCTCTGCGACCCCTGCGGATTTTCTGCGCTTCTGCGTTCATTAAAGCTCTTAAAACTTAGTGCTTTTTATTTCAACCTTGGTCGGGTGACGGGAGTCGCAAAGATCTTAAAGCACAATCAAAGCAGGCGAACCATCATTTTCAAGTTCCCAATTGTATCTTCGGCATTCTCAACCCCAAAATGAAAACCGACTCCCGACCCATAGGTATTTTCGACTCCGGCATCGGAGGTCTCACCGTGGCCTCTGCCATCAACGAGCTACTGCCACACGAGCAACTCATCTATTTTGGCGATACTGCCCATTTGCCTTACGGCGAAAAAACGAGCAAGACCATTCAGGGATACGCCGAGCGTATCACCCGCTTCTTGCTTGCCAAAGATTGCAAGGCCATCGTGATCGCCTGCAATTCTGCCTCTGCCACAGCCTACGCCACCGTTCGCGAAGTAACCCCACTCGAAATCCCCGTCATCAATGTGATTGATCCCACGGTAGAATACGTGGCCAATAAATACCGAGAAGGGAAAATCGGCGTCATCGGCACCAAGGCCACGGTAAACAGCCGTAGCTACGCCAATAGAATTCAAAAAGTAAATCCCGATTTGAAGGTATCCATGTTGGCCACTCCCCTCCTCGTCTCCATGATCGAAGAAGGTTTTTTCAACAACCGCATTTCGCAGGCTATCATCAACAGCTACCTCGAAAAAAGAAACCTCAAGGGAATAAATGCGCTCATCTTGGGATGCACCCATTTTCCCTTGATCAAGCGCGAGGTCGAATCTTTCTACGCGGGAAAAACCGAAGTCATCGATTCCTCGACCATTGTGGCTCAAACCTTAGAAACGGAATTGAAAAAACGAGGCTATTTATCCACCCGGCTGACTGGAAATCACCGCTTTATCGTTTCCGAAAAAACGCATTCCTTCGAGCAGAGCACGAAGTTGTTCTTCGGCGAGAAGTTGAAATTGGAGAAAAAAAGATTGTAAGTGAATTTCATCCTCAATAGTAAAAAAGCCCGGCGCTTTCGCGCCGGGCCTGACTAATAAAATTTTCAGCTTATTCTGATTTGACGATTCTTCCGGTGTCAAACAACTCACCATCAAGATGTACGGAGTAAATCAACACTCCTGAAGGGAATTCAGACCCGTCTATTTCAAGTCGTGAAATATTTCCGTGAACACTTTGAGCTATCCTTCTTCCCAATAAGTCATGAAATACTACTTGCGCTGTTGTGTACTTCTTTGAAGTAGATAGCGATAAAGTAAAGTTCTCATCAAATGGGTTTGGCATAATTGAAATCGCGGACGGACTCTCCGTTACATGGTTTGATTTTCCTTCGTCATCTGTTCCGAATGACGCGGGAAGCTCCTGATCTTCGGGCATTTCAAGATGAAGGACATAACTTTGGTCATGCGCTGCATATTGTTCATTCAGCGATGCAACCAATGCCGCATTAGAGAAATCATATTCATCCTTAAATGCAGTCAAATCATAAGGTAAGTCTCCGTTTTCATCCGCCGAGACTGAGATCATTTCAGCTTCAAAAAGAAAGCTATTCTGATCGGTGATCCATTCGGGTTCAGAAACTTCCAGTTCTGCCGCAAGAGCAGATGCAAATTTGCCCGTTGATCCGACCGGGGGGTATTGTTCCAGCAATGCCATCACTTCCTCAGCCGGATAAACTCCTGCCGTATCCCACTGAAAACTTCCGATTAAGCTATTCCATATCTCTGCACTTGCATTGATCATTTCCGAAGATTCCGATGCTGATTCTAAACTACTTGAATGAAGTTCGGCAAGTGCAGCCTG
>DATFKV010000546.1:0-4734 GCA_035268465.1 Cryomorphaceae bacterium
CTAAGAATCATCTCTTTGCAGCCATAACTCACCCGCACTGGACCTTGGTCCCTGCTGCCATCTTTCGGGAAGAAGATGCCATCAGATACTTGAAGTTGAATACCGGTTTTAGCGAAGATAGCCCTTTGTCTTACTCTTCATTGGACGGATTAGAATGCGTATTGATCTATGAGCAGGACAATAGAGCCCAAAAGGTGCTAAATCAAATTCAACCGGCATTAGAAATTAAGCATTTGGCAAGCACGATACTGGAGTATGGCAGACGAAGGGTAAGCGAAAGACAGACTGACTTTCTACACGTGCAACTGCTCGACCAGAGCGCTATAGTCAGCATCTTCAAAAAGGGCTCTTTGCTTCTGGCAAACAGTATTGAAACTGAAAAGCCGGAGGATTTGATTTACTATATTTTCTATACGCTAAAAAAACTGAACATTTCAACCGAAATTCCCACAGAAATGGGAGGATCAGGCAGAATATTGTCCTCCGTCAGAACACAGGCAAAGAAATTTCTGATAAACTTAAAGGACACCCGGCCAAGCTCGAGTGATGGTCAATTGGAAGAAATTATACCTCAATGCGCGTAGTCGGAGGCAAATTTAAAGCGCGCAGATTTGAGGCGCCAAAGCAGATCAAGGCGCGTCCTACGACCGATATGGCGAAGGAGGCAATTTTTAATGTGCTCAACCATCATGATTTATTGATGGATGCCGTTGTCCTCGATCTCTTCTTCGGGATAGGCGGCATGAGCTTGGAGTTCGTAAGCAGAGGAGCTACCAGCGTCACGGCGGTAGATGTGAGCCCCTATTCGAAAAGACATCTCCTCAAGATTGCGAAGGATTGGGATATCCACAACCTGAAGGTCGTTCAGGCCGATGTGTTTAATCTCTTCAAAAGTCCTAAAGGAAAGTTTGACATTGTGTTTGCCGATCCGCCCTATGCCGAAAAAAGGATCCCCGAATTGCCCGATTTGGTTTGGAATACGGGTTGGCTTTCGCCCGGAGGAATCTTTATTCTCGAGCATGGAAAAGAGACCGATTTGAGCGACCACCCTCGATTTACCGAGCATCACCAAATGGGAAATGTCCATTTCAGTTTCTTCAGATAGAGGGTTAGCGGATTAGAATTACTTTTGCTTGCCATTAGAATAAAACCATGCAAGACAAAATCACAGCTCTGATTGAAAAAGAAATAGAGGCCATTCGGAACATCCCGATCGAAGGGGCGGTGGAAAAAGCGGTGGAGCTCATCTACGAGCAAGTTCATCAGAAAGATGGAAAAGTAATCGTTAGCGGTATGGGAAAAGCCGGGCAGATAGGCGTCAACATTGCCACAACGTTGAGCTCGACCGGAACACCTGCTTTTTTCTTACATCCTGCCGAAGCGCAGCACGGCGACTTGGGAATCATTCAAAAAAACGATATCGTCATTGCCATCTCAAACAGTGGAAAGACGAGAGAATTACTTGAACTCGATTTTTTGGCTCACCGATTGCATCCGGAGATCAAGTTCATCGTCCTTACCGGAAAAAAAGACAGCGAACTGGCAGAGAGTGCTGACGTGGTCTTGTGGACCGGAGGACCCGAAGAGATTTGCCCGCTGGGCCTCACTCCTACTACCTCTACTACGGTAATGACCGTAGCAGGAGATATTTTGGTAGTGCTGCTCATGGAGAAAATAGGATTTACAAAACAAGAATATGCAAAGAGGCACCACAGCGGTTACCTCGGACAAAAAGCCAAAGAAGAATGAGTCAATTTTTCCTGATTGCAGGGCCCTGTGCCATTGAAGATGAAGCCATGTCTTTCTACATTGCCGAAGAGGTAAAGAAGATTTGTGATGACTTGGACATCCGATACATTTTCAAAGGGAGCTATGAGAAAGCAAACCGAAGCAAATTAGATAGCTTTACGGGAATTGATAAAAACGAGGCGCTGAGTATTCACAAGGCCATTCGCGATAAATTCGGGATAGAAAACATCACCGATGTTCACGAGAGCCATGAACCCGCAGAAGTGTCTCCATACGTTACCCACCTCCAAATTCCCGCTTTTCTATGTCGGCAAAGCAAACTACTCAAGGCTGCAGGTGAATCGGGGTGTACGGTCAACATCAAAAAAGGCCAGTTCTTGAGCCCCGAAGCGATGAAGTTTGCCGTAGAGAAAGTCAAAGCTACCGGCAACGATAAAGTTTGGGTATGCGAACGCGGAACCACTTTCGGCTATCACGACCTCATCGTAGACGCGACTTCCGTCAGTCGGATGAAAAAGATCGGACAGCCGGTGGTAATGGACTGCACGCACAGCGTTCAAAAACCCAATCAGACATCCGGTGTAACAGGAGGAGACCCTGAACTCATTGAAGCCATCGCCCTTTCGGCAATAGCCACCGGTGCAGACGGTTTTTTTATGGAAGTTCACCCTGAACCACACACGGCTCAAAGCGATCCTTTTACCATGCTTCAACTCAATAAACTCAGGCCTATTTTAGAAAAATGCCTGAAGGTTAGAAAAGCACTTAATTCGTAAATTCATGGACAAGATTGCCATCTTCCCGGGATCATTTGATCCAATCACGAAAGGACATGAAGACATCATCAAGCGAGCGCTACCACTCTTTGATAAGGTGATTATCGCAATTGGGGTCAACTCCAATAAGAAGTACATGTTTTCGTTAGAAGAGAGAATGCAATGGATCAAACAAACGTTTAATTTCGAAGACCGCATCGTAGTAGATCATTACGAAGGACTCACCGTAAACTACTGTCGTAAGGTTGGCGCTTCTCATATCATTAGAGGCGTGCGCAATTCGGAAGACTTCCAATTTGAATCGTCCATTGCGCAAATGAACAAGGAACTCGCTCCCGAGGTGGATTCTGTGTTTTTTGTAACCAGCCCTGAGCTTTCGGCTTACAGCTCTACCATCGTGCGCGATATTTTGCGAAACGGCGGAGACGTCACCAAGTTTATACCGAATTCTATACAGTTGAATGAGGAATTTTAAAACTTGGTTATTTCTTTTCTTGTTGCCCTTTTTTGCGGTAGCTCAAACTACTCAATTAACCGGGGTGGCTTCTGAATGGCCGGGTTTCACAGTAGAAATCAGTCGTTATCAAAACCCCATTTCAGGAGAAAAAATAGTATTGGACCGCGATACGGTTGATGCAAAAGGTCAGTTTCAACTCACTTTTGAAAATACAGAAATCAACCACGTTTGGTTGAGCGTGAACCGATTTACTGCACCTCTCTTCGTCGAGCCGGAAGAAACGTACGCCATTGAAATTTCTCCTTCGCCTGAATTCATTTTAATTCCAAGTTGGAGGCCCGGAAGCTTCGATTATGTTTTTATCAATCTGGACTCGACGGATGTGAATGCAGAAATCGTGAAATTCAATGAGAGCTATTTTGACTTCTTCACTCAAAATGCCCGACTAATAGGAAATCCGGCACTACGGAAGGAAGTAAAGGCATTCGAGTCCGAGCATGAATTGCCTGAGAATGATTTTTTGGCAGGTTACATTCGTTATTCGATAGCTGAGATGAAATTGACAGCGGGATTTCCGAAAAATGAAATTTACTCAAGCTATTTAAAAGATGAGGAGCTCAAACTTTCCAATCCTTCATTCTACTCATTTTTCAATGTTTTCTACAGTAATTATTTCAATCGCTATGACCTGAATTTTGGCGGTGCCAGCATCTCCAACAAAATTTCAGGTGGACTGACATACAATGAATTGGATAGCCTTTTTTTAAAGGATGATTTCCTGCAAGAGAAAGAGATCAGGCAATGGGTAATGCTGAAATCGATCAAAGAGTCTATTTATCTTAAGACCTATTCGGGGGAAAAACTGGTTGAAATTTTGCATTCCATTGAGTCAAAGGCCTACTCTGACATGATTGAAAAAGCCGCTCGAAAAATCAGGATGGATTATGAACGATCGCTGGCTACGAATTTGCCTGAGCTGTTTCCGCCTTTAAAAGAAATGCAATTGCTGCAGAAACCTACTTTGGTAGTAGTGGCCCAGACTACCAGCAACGAATGGAAACGGGAGTCGGGCTTAATCAGCGCACTTATGGAAGAGTATGGTGATTTCTTCCAAGTTGTGGAATTGGTCTTGGATCCCGATGAGCACAACAATAAGAATTGGCAAACCATCGATGTGACATTTCCGGAAGGACTGCTGAATGATTTGGATATCTACCGACTGCCTTGGTACGGATGGATGGATTCAAACGGAGAACTGACCAAAGACATCAATAAACCGAGCGAAGGATTAGAAGAAAGACTTTATTCGATTCGGGCCAAGGTAAGGGAGGAACAGAAAATTAAAGTAGGTCAATAGCTCTTCTAAGGACCAACCGAATATTAGGGTATGTGTCCAACTCTTCAACCACATTTCTATTAAGGTCCACCCATACCACTTTTTCGATGTCTTCTTCAGTCTCGGGTGTAAATTCCTGTTGAGCACTAGTCATCTCAAACCAATACGTTTTCTTCAAGATGCGAACTCCGTTTAGCTCATAGATGTGGTACGAAGGGGCAAGCTCCTCGCCCAATTTCAAATCGCTTATTCCGCACTCTTCTTCTACCTCTCTGAGTGCGCCTTGCTGAGGCGTTTCACCTTCGTCCAGCTTCCCTTTTGGCAAATCCCATTTTCCTTTTCGGTAGATCAGGAGGTGCTCATTGTTTTCATTGTGCACCAATCCTCCCGCCGCATCAATCTCCCTAAAGTGAGCT
>DATFKV010000547.1:0-4826 GCA_035268465.1 Cryomorphaceae bacterium
ATTATTTTCGTCAACTCCGTTTTTCCACTGATTCGCTCACGTTCTTTTTCCGATTGAATATTCCAAAGGATACAGCCTCGACGGATGTGATGGAGCGAACCCACGAATTGTACGGTTTTCCCGTATTGCTGCAGGACACACAATCCCTGACAGAGGTCCTCCCCGAATTGTACTGTCCATTTGAAGATGAGGGGACTCCTTTTGGAGGAAATGCAAGCGGAACCATCAACATCAGGCGAAGCGTAGATACCCCGATGGGAGTATATTCCATCATTGGCGAGGTCCATGCCACCTTTGTCAATAACGGCCTGGAAACGCAAGTAGACGGACATTTCTACAGCGAAGAATTCGATTGGTAAAATCGTTCTAAAACAACCAAAGTAAAAAAGCCCGAATCGGTTGATTCGAGCTTTTTTCGTTTCTTTCTATAAGTATGTCTAAACTCATCCGCGAAATCAAAACCTGCACCCTCTGTGCACCTCATTTGCCTCTCGGCCCAAAACCCATTCTGGCCGGAACCCCCAAGAGCAAAATCGCCATCATCAGTCAGGCCCCGGGGAGGATAGCTCACGAATCGGGTATTCCGTTTATGGATCAAAGTGGCCGAAACTTGAGAAGCTGGCTCGGTGTTGATGAACCCACCTTTTACAATGCAGATCACTTTGCCATAGCCCCTATGGGATTTTGTTATCCCGGAAAGGGAAAAGGGGGAGACCTCCCGCCGCGACCAGAGTGCGCGCCCACTTGGCACGATCAGCTTTTTGAAATGCTGGCAGGACTCGAGCTCAAACTCCTCATCGGCCAACATGCGCAAAAAGCGTATTTAGGAATAGAAAAAAAAAGAACACTCACCGATACTGTGAAATCATTTGCTGACTATCTTCCCGAATATTTTCCACTCCCCCACCCCTCGCCTCGCAACGGGATATGGATGCGGAAAAATCCGTGGTTTGAAGAGGAAATTGTTCCCGCTTTGCGGGAGTCAGTGGCAAAACTCATCACCATAAAATAATATCCTAAAACGAAAAGATGAGTGATTTAAGAAAAAAAAATCTGATTGAGTATCTGTTGGCAAATGCCAAAGGAAAAATCGAAGAGTTGACTCAACAAATTGAGGAACTGAAAGAGTCGCGAAATTCCGAATCCAAAAGTACCGCAGGCGATAAACACGCTGTAGGTCGCGCCATGGCTCAAACTGAATTGGATACACTCGAGAAGCGAATCGTTGAACTAAAAGAAAAAGCAAATGCAATAAAAAATCTCCCGATAGAACCCAAAGAAGAGGTAGGCAGCGGTAGCTTGGTAGAAACCTCTCAGGGCATGTATTTCCTCGCCGTGGGTTTAGGAAAAATCGAGTTGGATGGCAAAAGCTACTTCATCGTTTCTCCTGCCGCGCCAATCGGTCAGGCCATGCTGGGAAAAAGAAATGGGGATGTCTTTGTTTTTCGAGAGCTAGAAATCTTGATCATGGGAATAAGCTAATCGGTTAAGGATAAAATTTTGCCTTATAAGGAGTTATGCGAGAAACGATAACAAGCATAGCTTATATCGAAAAGTTCGCAGGGAAACGCAAGCGTAAAGTCGAGAGTAGATTCTGGTTTCTCCACTAATCGGCACCGCGATTCTCAGTTTACGCAAACAATGAACTTTTCTTATTCATTTTTCTCTGAATTCTCTGCGCTAAACTTTCGAATAAATTAGATTTACCCCCGTGAAATCCATCGCCAAGGAGCTCATCCGCTATACTCGAGAATACAGCCATTTGGGTTTTCTCACAGCCCTGAGTTTACTTCTGGCAGCGCTAGTCACATTCAATTTCTACTACGATTTTGAAGATTCGGTTATTGACGCCTATACAGGTTCCTGGCTCAAGGGGCTCTGGATGTTTCTATACGAGGGAATTCCCTACTTGATGACGGTAGGATTACTGGCTGCTTTCGGTTTAAAAAAAGACTGGATTCGCAAGCCCGGTTTTTGGATCCAATTTGTTTTGGGCTTTGCCATCCTCGCTTTTGATCGGTCGTGGTTTATTTGGAGCTTGTTCAGAGATCACTGGGAACCCGTCGAAGCCTTTTATCTCTATAAGGTTATCTCATCTGCAAAGAGTCTGGTCAGCGCCGTGCTTCCCTTGCTCTTGCTTTACCTCATACTCGACCCTAGCGGGAGTCGCGAGTTTTACGGACTCCACTTCAGGGGATTCAAAGCCAAGCCTTACTTCGGAATTCTGGGAGTCGCTTTGGTATTTATTTTCATCGGCGGTTTTTTCGGCGATTTGCAAGAGTACTATCCTCGTTATCTGAAAAGTGGCGGCACCGCTTTCGCCGAATCATTGAGCATTCCCGAATGGCGAGTGGTAGCTCTTTATGAATTTTTCTACGGTCTCGATTTCATTTCGACTGAACTGATCTTTCGGGGCTTCCTTATCTTAGGAATGCACAAATACCTAGGCCCGTATGTGGTTTATCCGATGGTGGTGAGCTATTGCGTGCTTCACTTCGGCAAGCCAATCACCGAGGCCATCTCTTCGATTTTTGGTGGATACATCTTGGGCATCATCGCCCTCTACCACCGCAATATTTGGGGAGGTGTGATCATTCACGTCGGCGTGGCTTGGGGCATGGAGATTATCGGCTACTTGCATCGAGTGATGTGAAAAATGGTATTGGGTATTGAGATAACTATCAAAAAAGCCTTTGCGGTAATGAATTTGGCCGCCATCCACTTTGGAATCCGGTTTCTACTAGTCGCTCATGTTTGGAACCATAAACCGCTCCCTTGTTTGCAAAATCCGCACTATCTTCGTTCGAACCAATTTATCTTGCATGAAACTACCGATCATCGCCCTCCTTCTTTCCCTTTCTTTCCTTTCGGGAAAAGCCCAAGACACCATCTTCTTTGCGCCAGAAGGATTTCCCGTTTATAATTGGATGGATGCCGAAACCTATTCCGTTTTTACCAAACCCGATACTGCCGCCATCACATTAGAGACGGCTTACTTTCTCGACCGTAAGTTAAAAGGTCAATGTGCCTATGCCGATTACGCAAAAGGAGTGAAGCACGGGAAGTGCTCGGAGTACTACGAAGGCGGTAAGATTTGGTACCACGCCGAATACAAAAACGGGATCAAACACGGAAACTTCATTTCTTTCCACCCGAATGGAAAAATGAAACGGCAGGACTTCTACCGCAACGACACGTTAATATCCGGATGGAATTACGACGAATCGGGAGCACGAGTGCAGCCTTATCCCTTTGAGGTGGAACCCGAACCACGAAAAGGCCGAGAAGCTTTTTTGGAAGAAATCGGCAAACAGGTGAAACTGACGGAAGAAGACGGCGAAGATGTCGTAAACGTTGAAGTGGAATATTGGATCACGCGCGATGGATCAATTCGCGCCGCCGAGGCACGCTCGAATAATGCAGAAGCAGCAAAATTGGTTGAAAAAGCCTTTCTCAATTTGCGCTCTTGGAAGTCGGGATTGCGCGATGGTGAGCCTGCCGTCTTTCGGGAGTTTATGACACTTTATCTCGATCCTGAAGAGTTATCTAGTCGAGAGTAGATAGTCTTTGGTCTCGTCGATTCAATTTTAATGAACGATCAATTTCTGACTGAAACTCCCTCCCTCGCCATTCATTACCACGGTGTAAAATCCACGGGGTAAACCATCGAGAGAAAGTTCGTTTGAAGATCCTTTGACTTGCTGCCGCAAAACGATTTTCCCGGTTGCATCCATAAATGTGATTTCATTCATGGGCCGGTCCCATTTGACATAGTCCATAGCGGGATTGGGGTAAATCAAGCCGCTTTCAACTTCTGTCAATTCATCTGTCCCTAAAGCAAAACACGGGCTACTTCCCGAACCAAAAGCCAATTCGTCTGACCCGTAAGTCAGTACACCATCGTCAAGAAAACACTGGAAATAGGGAGATTGCAGAGGTAGCAAAGTATAAGTAGGGTTTCCGAGCAGATCGTGCGAGCCGCTCACCGGGCCCACACCTTCTAAGATTGGCCCGAAGGTGTACAGTGATTCTTCCATCTCATTTAAAACGGGACTGACATAAATCATCCTTCGATTGGTCAAAGGTGAATCGGGAACTTCATCCCAAAACGCAACGGAATCAACCACAACCTTAAAGAGGGGTATCACTTCAGGGTTCGGGTCGTAATCACTGTAACCGTAAAATACATTCTCCTGAATCGTCCAAACGTCACCAACCTCGGCACCCATATCCCAGAGCATATACCACTCCTCCGCAATGGCAGAATAGCGCCACGCTGTGTCGTTTTCAAAACGGAGATATGCAGTGGAGACTTCAGGCTGTTCAGTTCCCTCATCCAAATAAATTCTTGTGAACTCCTTTGCTTCTTGACCTCCGACCGTTTCATTGCCACTCACCTCATAATAGGTGTATCCGCAACCGTACTCTCCCAAACAATACACATTGTAATACCACTCCTGTCCTTGTTGAAACCATTCGACTTCTTCTTGTGCAAAGCCTTGAAATGAAAAAAGGATGAGTAAAAAAATAGATAGCTGTTTCATCTTATTGGATTATTAGTTTTTGGCTGAAATTGGTATCCCCGTCTTTGAACAGGACCGTGTAAAACCCGGATGGCAAATGCTCCACCGACAAAAATTGCTCCCCGTTGATTTGCTTCTGCAACATGAGTTTGCCCGTGGTATCGAATAGGGAGATTTGATCGATTGGTTCTGCCCACGAAATATTCTCCTCGGCTGGGTTGGGAAAGAAGATCTGACGCTCTTTTTGCACCTCATCAGAAGAAAGAGTGCACGATGAAAAATCCGGATTGAGGAGAATATTTC